>JAZNJK010000086.1:0-18416 GCA_045578005.1 Eubacteriales bacterium
CGCCTTGCCCCCCAAGGCACTTGGGCTGCTTAATTTCCAAACTGCGAGTCCATATAGTCAAGATGAAGGTCGAGCCAAGTGTAGAACTTTGCTTTTTCTTCTTCAAGTGTCGTTGTTGATGTGCCAAAACGTGCGTTGTCATATTGCAACAGACTTGCGTGTGCCTCGGTGTCAATTTTAGAAAACGCATCATCTATAACGGTGGTAAGAGTATTTCGTGTTTCGTTATAAAGTTCACGATAACGATTCATAAATGACTCTTTTTTGATTAGTTGATGATAGTAAAATGGCGCTTCTCTCCAATATACACGAATGGTCGCAAGGGCATTATAACTTCCCATATATGAGTCAAAGTCCCAGTTTGGTCCCATTTTGACCTTTGTTTCGTCGCTTCCGTCCTCTTTATAGAGGTAAAGGTTACATCCGCCACCGTCCGAAATACATAGATAATCGGACACAAGTAGCCACTTGACGAACGAATCGAGGTCGATGTATTCAAGATATGAGTCGTCATTTTTTTGTAGCGCTTCCTCAAATTCTATCATATAGTTTTTGATGTAGAGGTATTCAGGGCTTTGCTCGGTCATATCATCGGAGTCGGGATATTTGAAGGTAAAATACATCGGTGTGTTTTCCGTCATAGGTGTGCTGAAATACAGGTCCTCGTTCCACCAATACGCATCACATTCAAAGACAAATCCGTCCGACTCTGCGCCAACACGCCATTTGGTTTCGCCCGTGCCGTTTCCTCGCTCAACCGCCTCGGATAGCACATAAAGTCCTCTATATTCTCCGTTTAGATAAAGAGTTACATAGCAATATTCGGGTGACCATTCTGTCCCTACTGCATCGCAAACGGCATCACCAATCATTCTAAAACTGTCGTCACCGTAGTTGAGAAGTAGCCAGTCCTTGTCGGCATATGCTTTGCCGTCGTCCGCCCTTCCAATAAGCGGTTCAAGTAGGTCGAATTTTTTATCGAGTTTTATTTTGTAGGGGTATCTTCCGTCAGAGGCGTGACTTGCACTTGTGTTTCCACGCACTTTCATCTTTGCGCCGAGGAACTTTTCCGCCTCGCTCTTATCAGTTGTCGAGGTGTATACGACCTCATCATTTTCGTTATAAAGTGTTACAATGCACTGCTCATATGTCGCATTTGTAATGCCTGAACCCCAACAACCCGCAGGGGAATTTACCGTTTCAAAGGTTGGCAAAACAAAGTTTTCGGTAGTGATTTCAACTCGTGGGAACGACACTTCCCTTGGCGCACTCATAAAGCAACCCGTAAGAGTTACCCTTTTACCTACTCCGTCTTCGGACACGGCACGCATTGTGACGGTTTGGTCCTTGTCCTCTATCATTGTAAAGAGTTCGGCACTGCCACAACTTGCGTCAATATAATCGGTGACAAGAAGATTTCCGTTTGGATATGTTATTTCAACATAGCGAAGGGGGTTTTCTTCATTTTGCACCCAACTAACACACATTTTGCCATCGTCAGTAATTCCGTAACCGTAGCCCTCGAAGAGTTTATCGGTTAGGTCGGGCAAGGTTTTCACGGTCAAATTTACTGTAAGGTCGCTCTTCACTCCGTGAATTCGGTAAATGTCCGAGCCGAGCGACTCAATGCGCTCATACTCGCCTGTGATGTCTATTTTGTTAATTCCGTATTTTTTAGTCGGCTTTAAAACGAGCCAAATACTGCCCGTTCCGTCACCTTTTGGCGCACCGCCCGGAGTAGATGAGGAATAGTAAATTCCATTTAGCGACTCATCAACCTCGTTTCCGTCGGTGTAAAACGATACATCAATAAGGGTTGATGTGTTAACCTTTGCCTCGAAAAAGGCGGGTGATGTATCCGGCAAATCGGTGTTTGACTCGCTACTTGACTCATCACTTGACTCGCTACTCGACTCACTATTTGACTCGCTCGACGACTCGTTTGACTCCACGCTTGACTCACCGCTTGATGACTCATTGCTCGACTGCGCACCTGATTCCATCTCGTCAAGCGCACTTGAAAGGCTACTCAAAAAACCGTCAAGCGACTCGCAAGAAGAAAGGCTTAAAAGGACTAAAAGCGACAAAACGACGCTTAATATAACCGATAATTTTCTTAATTTTTTCATTTGAATACTCCTTTATAGGCTTATCTCAAATCCATTTTACCATATTCCCACCTTTTATGCAAGAGGTTTTTATATGCGTGATTATTTTTGCATGTTTTGTCCCGTTCTCACTTGAAAAAATGCCAAAGATGTTGTATAATTAAATCATCTACAAAATAAAGTTTGATTTATGCGAAAGGAAATCATTATGAACTTTGAAATCAAAGGAAATCAATTCGTTTTAGATGGTGAGCCGATAAAGATTATATCGGGTGCTGTTCACTATTTTAGAAATATGAAGGACACTTGGCGTGACATTTTTAGAAAAATGAAGGCTATGGGGCTTAACTGCGTTGAGACCTATTGTGCTTGGAATATGCACGAGAAGAAAATGGACGAGTTTGACTTTACGGGCAATTACGATATTGCCGAGTTTTTGAAAGTCGCAAACGAAGAGGGGCTTTTGGCTATCGTGCGCCCAGGACCATATATTTGTGCGGAATGGGAGTTTGGCGGACTTCCTTGGTGGCTACAAACACTTGACGATATGGAAATCCGTTGTCAAAACAAGACGTATATGGAGCGCTTTGAGAAGTATCTTAGTGCGCTATTTGACCAAATCCGTCCTCTGCTTTGCACAAACGGTGGAAATGTCATTATGTTACAGTGCGAAAACGAATACGGTTACTACGGTGACGACAAGGAATACTTAAAAGCGCTATATGAAATTTACCGCGCCCACGGAATTGATGTGCCTCTTTTCACATCTGACGGCACAGGCGAGGAAGATTTAAAGGACGGCACGATTGACGGTTGCCTTCCAACACTCAATTTCGGCTCACGAGTTGAGGAAAACTTCCGCGCTCACGACCTTTTGTTCCCCGACGCACCAAAGATGTGTATGGAAATGTGGAACGGTTGGTTTGATGCTTGGGGCGACGAAAAGCACCATACGACAAGTGCCGAGGACTACGCAAAGGTCGTTGACGATATGCTAACGCGTGGTAGCCTTAATATGTATATGTTAATCGGTGGCACTAACTTTGGATTTACAAGCGGTGCTAACCACTACGAAAAATTTGCGCCCGATGTAACAAGTTACGACTATGACGCACCTCTTACCGAATGTGGCGATATTACTCCAAAATATATGGCTTTGCGTGAGGTTATCGCCAAACACACGGGCAAAAAACTCCCCCCTGTGCCTGAAAATCGCAAAAAACTCGCATACGGCAAAGTTATGCTTGACAAGAGCGCAAGTCTGTTTTCAAACCTTGACAACCTTTCCAAAAAGCAATTTTCAAATGTGCCAAAATGTATGGAAGCATATGGTCAAGGCTACGGATATATCGCTTACACCACTCGCCTAAATCGTGACTACAAGGACACCGACATTCACTTTGACGGTCTTGGCGACAGGGCGCAAGTATATGTTAACTCGACACTTCAAGGCATTGTTTACATAAATGACGACTCTCAAAGTGTGAAAATAAACGCACACGAGGGCGACACATTAACCGTCCTTGTTGAGAATATGGGAAGGGCAAATTTCGGCCCTAAAATGATGCGCAAAAAAGGGCTTGCAGGTAGAGTGCTTCTCGGTCGCAGAATTCACTTCAACTGGGATGTTTACACCTTGCCAATGGATAACCTTGACAAACTTGATTTTAGCCTTGCACCAAATGAAAAGTCACATTTTCTTCGTGGCACGCTTAATGTTGACAAGGTTGCCGACACATTTTTGTATCTTGATAACTTCACAAAAGGTTTTGTCGTTATAAACGGCTTTAACCTCGGTAGATACTGGGAAAAAGGTCCTCAAAAGAGCCTCTATGTCCCCGCCTCGGTGCTTAAAGAGGGCGAAAACGAAATTATCGTATTTGAAAGCGACGGTCTAAAAGGCGAACCCTGTGTCGAATTTAAAGACTTCCCCACGCTTCAATAACAAAAATAAAAGAGAGAGAACAAATCGGTTATCCGAAATGTTCCCTCTTTTTTGATGGTAAAGTTTTCGCTATTGAAAAAGCGAAGTTGCTATGCAGTGAAGTAAAGTTTGCCCTCAACTTCTCCGTTCGGCGAAACAGTCCGCCATTTTAAATTCTTTACAGGCAATATTCCTTTTTATAGTGCAACGATACTGTGTTATCATCATTAAATTCGACGGGCAACCAAACATATGAACTTTTTAGAAAGTTTTCGGTATTATGTCGTTCAAGCATTATAATATCGGTGTTTGTCCCTTCGATTTTAAAGGCATTTGAGCCTTGCGTATTAAAGGTGGTTCGTGTGAAATCATCGACACAGGGGTCGCCAATATCTTCCCACTCGCCAAGCAAGGTCTTTGTCCTAAATGCTTTTGCCTGATTTGTTTGCCAACCTGTAAGCCCTGATGTTACTATGTAATAATATCCGTTTTTATGTAGGACAACGGGTGCTTCACGCCGTCTTGCATTATCAATTCTTTTATATGTTGATGTAAACGAGAGATAGTCATCACTCAACTTGACAACATGAAGGCATCTATCCTCATCAATGCGAACACCGTCGCACTCACGGGCGGGAATGTGCCTATCGTAGATTAGATATGCGCTTCCGTCAAAATCCTTATAAACGGTCATATCACGCACTACTCCGCACTTATCAATCGGTCTTTGGTAGCCGAGCCACTTATATTTTCCGTTCACGGTGTCGCAAACTGCAACGCCCATTTCACCCTCGCCCTCACCGTTTCCGTGGTTACCGGGATATTTGACATAGTGACACCATAAAACGAACTTTTTTGTCTTTTCGTTATAGATAAGTTTCGGTCTTTCAAAGCGCATAGGGGCATAAAGTTCGCTTGACGGGTCGGAACTCACTTCCAAAATTACACCATCATATTTCCAATTAAGAAGGTCGCTTGAACTATACATTACAACACCGACGTCGGTCATTTGTCCACCGTTTGGACCGTTTTTCATAGAAATTGGACGAAATGCCATTCCAAACCAATAGTATTTGCCACCGACACATATGACTCCACCGTCACTTGCGTTGACGATGTTACCGTCAGTGTCGTGCCAATCAACAAATTCGTTTGTTTCTCCGTGTAAAAAAGATTTCATACTTCACCCTTTTTAGCGCAATGGTAAAGTCCGTCGCTATCCTTCTGCGCCTTTTCGAGTTCCATTTGTGCAAGTAGCGTCTTTGCCGTTTCGTCCCCTTGTTCTACCGCCATTGAAAAATAAACCTTTGCGGTGCTGTATGATTTATGATACTTCCACCAAATGAGCGCACTTTCAATTTGCGCCTTGATGTGTCCCTTGTTTCCCGCTTTCATAAAGTATGTGTTTGCCATTCGCTCATCTTTCGGTGTGCCTTCTCCGTTTTTAAAGCGCAAACCAAGTTCATATAAAAATTCAAGATTTTTCTTTTCTTCCCTCTTCGCTTTCTTTATAAGTTCCTTGATGTCTTCCATTTTTCTCTCCCTCTTTTGTCAAAATTGACTTTTCCAATTCCATTATAACACATTTTCCAAAAAATGTGGGAATTTTCAAAAATAAAAAACAAAAGGGCAACCGCCCTTTTATTGTTCATCTTTTGGCAAAAGAATTATTTCTCCCTCTTGCCCCTCAAACTCCTTGATTGCCTGTCTTATAAGAAAGAGGATTTCTCCGTTCGCACTTCTTCCGTAATATTTTGAGATATAGTGCAGTTTGTAATGAAGTTCGGGGTCGATTTCAATTCCTAAATGCTTGTTTTTCTTGTTTCTCATAAAAAACCTCAACAAAAATCTTAATTAAATTTTTCGCAAACGAATATACTTAATTTAAGTATACCATTTGAAATGTGATATGTCAAGAGAGTTCCATATTAAAAACGCAAGTGCGAGGCACTTGCGTTTCTTGATTATTTCTTTTTGTTTGTGAACTTTCCTATTGCATAGGTTGATGCGATGAGGATACCGACGATGATGAACACGCCAAGCATTCCTATTCCCATATATTTCAAGTTTTCAACAAAGTTTGACAAGTTAAATTCCATCTATATATCCCCCTTATGCAAAGAATCCAAGAACAAGTGCGCCTGCGATTACTGATGCGATTTGTCCTGATACATTAACACCTATTGAGTGCATGAGTAGGAAGTTTTGTGGGTCTTCCTTGAGTCCCATCTTATGAACAATTCTTCCTGACATTGGGAATGCGGAAATACCTGCTGCGCCAATCATTGGGTTGATAAGTGGTTTGCCAAGTATCTTCATAAATACATTATAAAGTTTAGCAAAGAGGACACCACCCGCTGTATCGAAGATGAATGCAACAAGTCCAAGACCCATAATAATAAGTGTTTCAACTGCGAGGAATTGGTCTGCGTGCATATTGAATGCAATTGTAATTCCAAGGAAGATTGTTACAAGGTTTGCAAGTGTCTTTTGCGCAGTTTCGGAGAGTGAGTCAAGAACTCCACACTCACGAATGAGGTTACCGAACATAAGGAATCCGATAAGCGATGCTGCGGAAGGAACAAATGCGCACACAACGACTGTAATAAGAATTGGGAAGAGAATTTTTGTTGTTTTGGAAACACTTTGTGGCTTGTATTCCATACGAATCTTTCTCTCGTTCTTTGTTGTAAGCAACTTAATAACAGGCGGTTGAATGATAGGAACAAGCGCCATATATGAGTATGCGGCAACGGTGATTGCGCCTACATAGTTTGATTTAAGTGCGTTTGCAACTACGATTGAGGTAGGACCGTCAGCCGCGCCGATGATTGAAATTGATGCGGCATCTTTTATATCGGGGAAGAAGATTGACGCTGTGCAAAGTGTGAAGAAAATACCAAACTGTGCAGCAGCACCGAAAATCATAAGTTTTGGGTTTGTAAGGAGTGGACCGAAGTCAATCATTGCTCCGATACCGATAAAGAGGATAAGCGGAAACAGTTCATTCGCTATACCTGCGTTATAAAGCGATTCGAGCGGTTCGGCAATTCCTGATCCGGGGAAGTTCATCAAAATTGCGCCAAATCCGATAGGAAGAAGTAGAGTTGGCTCCATTTCTTTCTTGATTGCAAGGAAAATAAGCACTCCGCCGATGATCCACATAACCATCATTTTCCAGTTATCACCTGTGAAAAGACTACCAAACGGTTCAAAAAGTTTTACTAATTCGTCCATAAACAATTCCTTTTTTTAATTTTTATCTGCGGTTATTAACTAATCAATTTTAGCCATTTATGATTGTATCACCTTATCTCAAAAAAATCAAGTCTTATTGTAAATTATTTTATTATTTTACTCCGTCAATCGACAAAAAATTAAAAATTTTAAAAAACATATTGACAACATCGATATAGTTATTTTATAATAAATTATCCGACAACTATATTATTCGGACGAAAGGGAAACAAAAAATGAAGAAATTTAGTCTATTAATCGCACTTTGTATACTCCTCTCAATCGGTGGCGTATACGCAACATGGATCTATTCCGGAAACCAAATCGACGCTCAAACAACACCATTTGTATCAAAGATGGGCGGACTTGACCACGAAGGAAACTCAGGTTCATACACATTCACAGAAAACAGCCTTGAATTCTCCGTTGAGCCTGACTCACAAGACACAAAGATCACAACTCTTGTTTGGACTGACGGAACAATTAAGTTGGTTTTCACACCTAAGGGCGACATCAACGATGCAATGCTCAACAAGGCATTGAGTGCAACTCTTACAGTTGAACTTGCAAGTTCTACAGCAGGAACATACGACGGAGAGGACATCTACACAATTGATTCAAACTTCAAAGTTGTTCTTACATCAACTGACTGGACTGAACACAATGACGGTGAATACTACACCTACACAATCACAGCAGACACAATTGACGATGCAATTTCAATCGGCAGTTTCCACCTTCCTTCAGAAGATGATTACACAAACTTTAAGGCTGCTATCCAAGATGTTAAATTTAGAGTAAAGGTTACACCTGCTGAATAATTTTAACAATCATTAACCATTAAACCACATATTGCAGATCCCATGGAAACATGGGGTCTTGTAATTAGTTAAGAGAGAGCGTATGACAGGATTTGAAATTTATACTTTCGTCTTGTGTCTAATCGTTTTTGTTTTACTAACAGCAATGTTCTCGTATCTTATAGGACACATAGCAAAAACGGAAATCCAATTTATTAGATTTGGACACAGGGACGAAGAGATAAAAAAAGAAAAAGAAAAAGAACTGAATAAAAACAAGAATCTGAGTCAAGCCCTACTCTGGTCTAACAGGATTTTGTCCTTACTGTTGTGCTTGGCTTTGATAGCCGTTTTTGCGTTCGCTATCTATGTCCGTTCAACAGAGGATAAACCTGCTAACGGCATTCCGTCTATCAAGGTTGTTAAGAGCGAGTCGATGGCTAAAAAGAACGTGGAAAACAAGTATCTTTTCTCAAACGGTCTTAACGATCAGTTTCAAATGTTTGATATTGTAATTTGCAAACATCTTCCCGCAGAGGAAGATTTGGAATTATACGACATTGTGGTATATGAGCAAGATGATATACAAATCATTCACCGTATTGTCGGAATTGAAGAACCGAACGAAAAGCACCCTGGCGAAAGGCATTTCTTGTTACAGGGTGACGCAAATGAACGCGCCGACCACTTCCCCGTGCTTTACAGTCAAATGCAAGGCATTTACGAGGGACAAAGAATTCAGTATGTAGGAAGTTTCTTACTTTTCTTGCAATCCCCTGCGGGTTGGCTTTGCGTTTTGCTTGTCGTTTTCGGTATGATTATTGCACCGATAGTTGAAAAGTTAATTGAAAACGAAAAGAGAAAGCGTTTGGCACTCTTGTTCCCACGCAAAGTGGAGAACGAACAGGAAACTTTAAATGCGAAATTTAAGGTTTTCAAGCCAACATCTCAACAGTTGTTGGTATTCAAATACACCGAAAATGGCACTGTTTGCGAAGTCGGAACAAATGTGCTTGACAGATACTATCAAGACGGTGATGTAGTAAATATTATTTCTTTGAAGAAAAAGAATTTAATCAAAGTTAGCAGTGAGCGTTTGAGAATTATTTCAATAGGCAAATTAAACAAGCGCTTGACTGTATATACTCATTCTTGCACACTCAAAGCAAAAAATGACATTGTAAACGCAGGTGGAACGCTAACACTTCTTCAAAATCACACACAGGATTTGGAGGAGCAAGAATGATTAAAAAACACGCACTATCCTCGCTATTTATTTCGTGTGTTTTACTTCTATCTCTTTCCGTCAGCGGTGTTTTTGCGGTTTGGAGTTATTACGACAATGCCGAACCCGCTTATCACGACATGGTTCCCGAATTAAAAGGTTTTAACTATAAAGTTGAAGACCTTCCAAGCGAAGAGGTTGACTTGATTGATAGACTTCATAGAATCTTAAACAAGGAATACCAAACGGACATTGTAAGGGACTCTTTGGATTATTTGTTAAACGAAACTATTCAGGTTCGTTGGGACCCAAGCGCACCGCCTTATGTTGGAAGTATGGATAAAAATTACGCCCCTCAAATTGATGCGCTTTTCGGAGATGTTATGAACGACACCTCTCTATCGTTCATTTTGAAAAATCAAGATTTGAACTGGGACGGATATAGCGAGATTTCAATGTATTCAACAATCGACCCACTTAATTCAAGCGGAGAATGGCCAAGCGGTGCGGTATGTGTATACTTAACGGTATTCACCCCCATCCTCGATGCGCAAAGAAATGTAGTCGGATATAACATGGTTTGCGAGGCAATTCACGGATACGCCCCCGAGGTTAGATACGGTTCAACCGACACTACCCCGTCATTTTCTACCGACCACTGGAGAGATGACATAGGCTATATGGTTTGGAACGACCTAACAGGCACATCAGATGTTTATAGAGTGCCGTCCGATGCTATGAGCAACGACGGAACAAAGCCGTTTAGATACGACTACAACTCTTATAGCAAATATTACCAAAATGTTTGGTATGCAACAACGCCTTTTGGAAATACCGCAAGCCAATGCTTAGACGGTAAAATTCCGTGGCTCGGTTGGTAAATTTATATCAATAGAAAAGGAACAAGCACACTTGTTCCTTTTTATTTTTATAATTGTTTTGCCCGTGGGATTTTCAACGATGTTCGGACGAGGCGAAAATTTCATTCTACCTTGTTGGATTTTCCCTATTTTAGCCACTCCAACCGACATTTTCTCTTGGTTTTATTTAATATCCCTATGAAAAATCCGCTTTTTTAGTCGTTATAGTCTACTTCGAATGAGTAAATGCCGTAGCCGAGGTCATTACGAACGATTTCTACGCTGAATTCGAATGCGACTCCGTCAACGATAATGTTTGCTTCAAGGTCGTATTCGCTACCGTCTACTTCGCTTTCGTAAACCGATGATGAGTAGTCGGTGTATCTTTTGAGTTCAATTCCCGCTTGGAAATCAACACCAACACGGCCCTCTATTCCGTCGAAGTATTTTTGCAAATCAAGGGGCTTTTCGGGGTGCAAATATGATTTCGCACTTTCGAAATCTCCACCTGCTATCGCACTTAAAAACGCTTCCGCTGTTTCCTTTGCCTCGCTCTTTTTTACTCTATCACCGCAACTGATAAGCGAAAGTGATAGCACAAGCACAAGTATGACTGAAATTATAACTTTTAGTTTCATTTTTCTTTCCTCTCTTTTTGTTTATTTTTTGTTTGTTTTTAGATTTTCTTCATTTACCTTGTCAATGTATTCTTTAAATCCTTTAAGTATTCTTTGACCGATTGCACGGTAATCCATTGACAAAACCTTTTCTATCTTTTTCTTTCTTAATTCTTCACCGACTCCGTAAAGGGTCATAATGGAGTCAAGCGCACATTCCACCTGTTTATCAAGAGGAATTTCGCTCTCGCTTGTCATTATGGTCGCATATTCAATTCCCGAAACGATATTTTCGATAGTGCGCCATTTTTCGTCACTCCATTCGGGGTGGAAGGAGGCGAAAACTTTCTTCGTTTTTTCGGTGTCGTTTTCGCGTATGCGGTCAAGAATCATCTTTGATGAGTAGCCGGAGATGAAAAAGTCCTTTGCTACCTCATCATCTTCACATGCCGATACAATAGTTGCAAGTTCAAGACAGTAGGATAAAAGCGAACTTGCGCCTTCCTTTGCCTCTCGTTCCATTAGCCATGCCTGATAATCAAAAAGTTCATCAGCAAGCACTGCTAAAAGATGCTCTTTTGTCGGGAAATAGAAGGTGATGTTTCCGGGACTTAAATCCAAAGTTTTCGCAATTTTATTAAATGTTGTTACCGAATAACCTTCCTCTATAAAAAGATGCGCCGCAAGGCGAATTATTTCAAGTTTCGTGTTCCCTCTTTTTTTGTTTATGTGTGGCATTTTTCTTGTCCTCTCGATTGTCTTTTCTCTTCTTGTATGTATACTAATTGTATGTATACTAATTATAAACGATACAAAAAGAATTGTCAATAGTTTTTGAAAAATTTTTCCATTACTTTATATATTTTTGCAAAAATAGCGAAAAATCCCCATCTTTACCGAAATTTGCGCCCAAAAACCAACAAAAGACAGGATTTTTTGCAAAATCCTGTCTTTTTAATGTTTGTTATTTGGTTTTATTATTTAAGTTCTTTTGCCGAAACATTTTTGATGTTGACCTCGCCATTTTCGGTGAAAATGCCGAGGAATGTGCCTGTAAATGTCATCGGATAAGTTGCCTCGGTTGCCAAAAGGGCCGTTCTACCTTTGCCGAGTTCGACAAAACTTCCGTCTTTTTCATAGAAGAATGAATACCAGTCTTCATCGCATACTATTTTGAAACGAATATTATCACGATAGTCAATAGTTTGACTTGCAACGACGGTGTCAATATCACAAATTCGCTTACGTAGGCACACTTTATGCTCCCCTTGTTCTTTGGTCACATAAATATCGTAGTGGTAAAAACTGTTATAGAATGCGCTAATGCCCGAGCGCTGTCCTTCCTCTACCGCCCCGTCAAGATGTGCGGAAAACTCCATATTAAATAATGGTTGGCGCATTGCGATAAGTGTCGGTTGACCACCCTCGGTTGAGAGGTCGTCTTTTCCGCCTTTTAGGGCAAGACCTGTGTTTGATAAAGCATAATTTTCTCTTATCGGATTACGGACAAAACTCCATCTCAAATCAAGTTTGTCACTATCGAAATTATCGCAAAAATCATAGCAAACGGGCGACGGTGTCGGTCCTGGGAGTGGTGCGTCCATTTCAAGTGCTATCTTACCGTTATTTCCGACAACGGGCCAACCCTCCTCGTTCCAAACAAGCGGAGAGAGGAAACTTTCTCTTCCCATATGGTGAAGATGCGCATCTTTCAATGGGCGAATAGCCAAGCATACGAGCCACCAGTTTCCGTTTTGGTCCTCGACGATATCGGCATGTCCTGTCGCTTGAATTGCTCCGGGGTTGTCACGGTGAGAAAGAATTGGATTATGCGGACACGCCTCGAATGGTCCGTAGATGTTCTTTGAGCGTTGCATTGTTTCCATATGCCCATATTCCGTGCCACCTTCCGCAAGCATTAGGTAGTAGTAGCCGTCTTTTTTATAGATATGCGGTGCTTCGGGATATCTTCCGCCACAACCATATGAAATGAGCGTTGTAGGTGTTCGTTTTTCGCCTGTGAACGGGTCAACTTCGCAAAGATAAATTGATACTCTATCGTTTTCATCAAGACCGTTTGATACGAAATAGCAAGTTCCGTCATCGTCCCAAAATAGCGACGGGTCAATTCCGCCTTGGTCAACATAAGCAGGCTCGCTCCACTTGCCGTAGATGTCCTTTGTGTGAACGATAAAATGTCCGCCGTGCGAAACATTTGTAGTGGTCATAAAAAATGTGCCATTGTAGTATCTAATTGTGGGCGCATATATGCCCTTTGATACGACCGCATTATCAAGCGGAAGTTGAGAGTCCTCGGTCAAGCAATAGCCGATGTGTTCCCAGTTGACAAGATTTTTACTGTGGTAAATAGGCACACCTGGGAAAAATTCAAATGTCGAGGTGACAAGATAAAAATCATCACCTACTCGGCAAATGCTCGGGTCGGGATTAAATCCCGAAATAATCGGATTGTTGTATTTCATAGTAATACCGCCTTTTTAAAATTCAATTATATTTTGCTATGTGTCAAAAATGTAATGTCTAAATATATGATACCATAAATATCTTATTAATTCAAGAAATTTTATGTCCGTTTTTATTTGGCTTGTATTTGCAATACATCATTTGCAAAGGTGAATATTTCTTGAACATTTGCCCCTTGCAAGTGTCCGTGGTTTAGATTTGGAACTAAAATCATTCTTCCGTTTATCGCCACATCAGCGCACTTTTCGGTTGCGTTAACCTTAAAAAACGGGTCTTCTTCCCAGTTAACAAAAAGCAACGGTGTCTGGCAGGTGCGTAGCATCTCAACATTGTCCCACAAGGCAGAACATCTTGGATAAGTTTCGTAGAGTGTGCCGAAAATTCCTTCCGTGTCGGTCATTCCGATAGCACCGTATACGGGCGCAACAAAGGCGAAACGGTCATCATACACCGCTACATTTGTTGATATTACTCCGCCCCAAGAAATGCCCGTGAGTCCTATTTTACTGCTATCAACCTGTTCAAAAGATGACAAAAATGAGTTTGCCACGATAGTTCCCGCTATGGCGTGATAAAGAAATTGCTCATTTGCGGGCTTTTCGCTATCAGCGTAACTTGTGTTAGACGGTCCGTGATGTTTAATGCTTTCAAAAGAAGAGTTTGGCTCGCTCCCTAAACCTGCATTTGCCACGGGAATTTTGCCCTCGGTATCAATCGCAATAGCGGAATATCCCTTATCATTCCACATCTTAACCCAATCGGCAAATGCCGTTCCGCCACCACCGTGAACAAGCACAACCCCCGGTGAGGGATTATCTTTCGTTGCGTTTTTCGGTATGCCGACAAAAGCAAAAACATAAGTTGGTGCGCCGTTATAATCGACACTTTTTAAAAAGTAAGCCTGCACACCTAAATCTTGTCTATCAAACTGTGGCGCTCTTTCAAAAACGGGCGTTTCCCAAAGTTCGTTTGGAAATCTAACCTCGTCAATGCCGTCGTAGAACTGCCTATCGCTAACTATGTTTTCTTTTGGCGAAAACACATACCTATGTGTATCAAGAGAACTTGAACTTTCGCCAAAACGGTCCGTTTTATCACACGAAACACACAAAGCGCAACTCAACAGCGCAATCAAAATTGATAAATATTTTTTAATCATATAGAACACTCACATACTCATCGTTAGCACGCCTGCACTGATAAGGCGACCGTAGTGGTCGTAATATATCGGCTCTCCCTTTGGCGCGCGTTGGTGAGGGATTGGCAAAATTTGTGCTTCAAGTTCTTCAATTTTGTCTATTTTTCCGTTTGTGTAAGCCAAAAGCCTTTTAGCACAGGACTCTAATCTTTGACAAAGTCCACCTAATCTTGCGCTATGGATTTCAAAACCGTAGCCCTTGTTTTCCGTCAACCATTGATACTCTAATGTGTCGTGAAATGTTTTTATACGCTTTATAAGTTCTTTGTATTCTTCTTTTGCCAAGCGAGTAAGTTCCGCCTTGTCACCATTTTTATACGCTTCTCTTGTTTTTACGCCAAGAGTGTATTTAATTTCAAGGGCGTGACACAGTGCGCCAAGATTTTTGAATATGTAGCCGTATTTTCTCGTTTTCTTGGCAATATCGAAAAGTTCATTTGCGTAATTTTTATAAACTTCGCCCATGCCGTGTGAAACGGTATAGTCAAGAAATCCCGAAAACACATCGGAATAAAGCATATATTTGCAAGGGTTTTCGCAATAATTTGGCTCGGTAGCGGTTAATAGGTTTGGAAGGTCCGCTTTTATAAAATCATCAAAGTCTATGCCGACTATTCGCTTGAATTTGGCTTTGATTTTTTCTTCATCAAAGTTACCCTTGTAGCACTCCGCAATATAGCAAAGGGCGGGAAGCAATGCGTTTTTCGAACACTCTGCGCCATCATCTCCCCACATTGTCAACATTACATTGTTAACTCGATTATCACGGCAAGCATTCATCGCTTTCTTCATAAGTCGCATAGAGAGTTTGTTAAGCGGTGCAAAACCTGCCCAACACCAAGCGCCACCCGCAAACCACACATCACCACTGAACTGCTTGTGCATTTTTATCATCGTATCGTAATTTTCTTGCTCATCGCTATAATAATCCCAATACACAGGTCGAACATTTTTAGGTAGCGCGTCCTTTGCGTCCTTTGGCACTTCCTTGCATTCCTTGAAGTAGTATTCGCCACCGTTCCAAGGGCGGAAAAACATATCCGACCAAACGAAAAGTTCGTATCCGTAAGGCTTTGCAATATCGCAAATTTTTTCAAGGTGACCTTTTATAATTTCGTTTGAGGTCTTTTGTCCGTGCTTTTCAAAATACTTGCCTCTGCCGAGCATATGTGCCTCGTCCATGCCGATATGTATGCGTTTTGACCTAAAACATTTCGACAAAGTCTTGAACATATTCGAAATCAACTCGTATGTGCGCTCATCGTCAACCAAAAGTATATCGTCACAGTCAACGCCAACCTGTCCCCACTTGAAGTATGTTTTCATATGCGCAAGAGTTTGTATGCAAGGAATTGCCTCAATTCCAAGCGAGGCGCAAAAGTCATCTATCTCTTTCATTTCCTCGATAGAATATTTGCCCCTCATATAACCAAAATATTCCTCGCCCTCAACCTCATATGTGTCTTCCATATAAAGAAAAACCGTGTTGTAGCCGAATTTTTTTAAGATAGTTAAAAAGTTTTTCAAAGCGCATAGACTCATCACCGCATTCCTTGACAAATCTATCATAACACCAAGTGACTTTTTCTTTTTCATATTTCCCCCTTCGACTTTTGATAAAGTCGCATATTTTACTTTCATGATTATATATTATCATAAAACACGATTTAATTCAAGAAATTTTCTATATAAAGTCCTTCCCCCCGTCCCCTTTTCAATACCACCCCCCAAAACTCCCTTTTTTCAAAAAGACGGCAAAAAGTGCAACGAAAAAGGGAATCGGTTTCCCAATTCCCTTTTTATGTATAAAAGAAAAAAGAAACGGGACGCACTTGCGCTTCATCAACAGTACACTGTTAGGTGCTGGATTGCCGTTTCTGCTAATATTATATATTAAAAATTCTTGTTTGTCAACCCCAAAATAAAAGGGCAGATTTCTCTGCCCTTTATGTTATTATTACGAGCCTTGCGAGTTAGATTTTGCTTAAATAGTTAAAGTTAAGTTTTTTTCTTTTTTGCTTGATATCGTAAATGATTTTTTTATTGTTTTTTTGCCAATAGTGATTTCAATTTCATAATCGCCATAAAAACCTCTAAACGCGACACATCCCTCATCATTTAAGAAAGAGTTAATCTCAGTGTGCCATTTTTTATTTATCAAATTTTCAAGCATACTGTAAGCCGGCTTTGGTGTCATATCAAACCTAAGCAAGCCCCCATAGTAGACATTTTCACCAACTGACATATCACCCTGCGTGCGTCTTATAGCCTCAGGTGTTGGGTCTGGCACATAGGCATAGCCATCAACTAAATTCCAATATATAATTTGCTCCACATTAGGATGTGAAAACCAAACGGTATAAAGGCTTTCTATTAGCCTTGCCTGTATTTCCTCATCAAGAGGGTCGTTTGAATAAGAAGGGATTGTAATCTCCGTTACCTGCAAATGCTTTGATAAATTAGAATACAAATCCATATGCTCATAAAGGCATTTTGGATTATAAAGATAAGCGGATTTAGTTATTTCACTTTTTCTGTCCTCAAACATATGGAATTGTGCGCCAATTGCATCAATTTTTGCGCCCTTTAGCATATTTGCTTCTATGTAAGCATAATACCTATCGGTTGAACGACAGTTATCTCCCCAAAAAGCCTCAGTATATTCATTTATAACGAGTTGATTGCTTGTAAAATATTTTTCTGCCAGTTTAAAGCACCACTCTACATAGTCGTTTTCGTTATAAAATTCTGTAACCCCAGCATTATGACTCCAAAGCATTTCATTTGTAACCTCAATGGTTGGGATTTTGTCCTTATATCTATCTGCTATTTCCTTGTAGCGACGCTCAAGCTCTGTTTTAACCTCACTTACTGAGTAGCCCTTTAGCCAATTTGGAAAAAGTTGCTCATAGGCAAGGGCGTGTTCTCTTGGCTCAATTTTGTTTTCCTCACAGTATTCCATACACAAGTCAATCGGAGGACGGCGATAATACTTTTCTGAATTCTTATCATATCTTAGTTCGCCCTTTTTTGGCTCAATAGAGTTCCAATAAAACGGCAAGGTTGCCATATTGAATGCTTTCTTAAAATAATCCTTGTAAAGTTGATTTTTCTCATCGGTTTCAAGTTCGTCAAGCATAAACAAATTAGCACCGAATTTAAACTCGTGATTAATTTGTTTGATTTTAACTTTTGCATTAGGAACAATGTTTCCACTTTTGTCAATCACAGAAAGAATCATTTCTCCCTTGCGATATTTTTCAATGTTTGGATAAATTACATTATTAAAAAATTCTTCGCTATCCTCAAACTGTTCAAGGACCTTTCGTCTATCCATAATGCGCCCCCCATTTAATTGTGTTAATTTTGTAACTTTTATTATACTTTGTTTTTTTAATTTTGTCAATCCCAAAATAAAAGGGCAGATTTCTCTGCCCTATGTTATTATTACGAGCCTTGCGAGTAACAAGGTTCTGACCGTGAAAATACTATTTGATTTTCACAACCTGCAAAGCAGGTCTGTTCTTTTGAACAGTTAGGTCAGGTTCTTACTTTTTGAAGTATCTATTAAGAAGTCCTTCAAATGCCTTGCCGTGGCGGGCTTCGTCGCGAGCCATTTCGTGAACGGTGTCGTGGATTGCGTCGAGTCCGAGTTCTTTTGCTCTCTTTGCGAGGTCGAATTTGCCCATTGTTGCGCCGTTTTCAGCCTCTACTCTCATTTCAAGGTTCTTCTTTGTGGAGTCAGTTACAACTTCACCAAGGAGTTCAGCAAACTTTGCAGCATGCTCTGCTTCTTCATATGCTGCCTTTTCCCAGTAAAGACCGATTTCGGGATAGCCTTCTCTGTGTGCTACTCTGGCCATTGCGAGATACATACCTACCTCACAGCACTCGCCCTCAAAGTTAGCGCGAAGACCTTCAATAATTCTCGGGTCAACGTCTTTTGCAATACCTACGATATGT
>JAZNJK010000087.1:0-5658 GCA_045578005.1 Eubacteriales bacterium
ATAGGAAGATCTCTATATGAACGCTTTTTGTTAAGGAATACTTGATATTGGAATGGACAGGTCATAGGACGCAAAGCAAAGCATTCCTTTGTTAAGTCGGATCGTAGCCATGTCGTTCTGTGAGCCAAGGAGTTGGCACAATAATTTGTCTTCCTAAGACCGCTTGGCCTCCGACTTATAGGAAGATCTCTATATGAACGCTTTTTGTTAAGGAATACTTGATATTGGAATGGACAGGTCATAGGACGCAAAGCAAAGCATTCCTTTGTTTCGTCGTAAGGATCGCCCATAACAAACATACCGTCAAGGTAGTGATCCCAGTGACCGGAAATTTTGTAAAGTTCGCGCTTAGCCATAAGAGGAGTTTTTGTAAGGAGATATCCGCGCTTTTGCTCGGTATCCTCAACCCATCTTTGGAGGAGTTGAATTACTCTTGAACCCTTAGGCAAGAGAATAGGCAAGCCCTGACCTATCGAATCAACAGTAGTGAAAAATTCAAGGTCACGACCAATCTTGTTGTGGTCTCTTGACTCAGCCTCAGCAAGCATTTTGAGGTGATTTTCAAGTTCCTCTTGATTTGTGAATGCTGTTCCGTTTACACGGGTAAGCATCTTGTTGTTCTTGTCGTTTTTCCAGTAAGCACCTGAAAGTTTCATTATCTTGAATGCTTTAAGCGCCTTTGTGTAGCGAATGTGAGGACCGACACACATATCAATATAGTCGCCTTGTTGATAGAAACTGATTATAGCGTCGGGAGCAAGGTCGCCAATATGCTCAACTTTATATTTTTCACCACGGCTCTCCATAAGAGCAACTGCCTCATCTCTTGGAAGAGTAAATGTCTTTATCGGAAGGTTTTCCTTGGTAATTTTCTTCATTTCCTTTTCGATACTTTCAAGGTCAGCATCGGTAAGTTTTGTATCACCGAGGTCAATATCGTAGTAAAATCCCTTTTCAGTCGCAGGACCGTAAGCAAAAATTGCTTGAGGGAAAAGACGCTTAATAGCCTGAGCCATAATGTGCGCCGCCGAGTGACGGATAACTTCAAGTTCTTCGTTCTTGTCAACTGCTTCGCGAACAGTTCCGTCATTTAAAAGAATTTGCATAAAATATCCTCCTAAAATAAATTCAAAAAATAAAACCCTTGATGCCCTATGGCATCAAGGGTGCAATTAACACGGTTCCACCTTGTTTTTAACTCTTAATCCTTAACGCGGAAAACGGTTCAGGTTGTTACCCCTTCACGGCTCAGGAGTGGTCTTCACAAACATCGTAATAGATAACTTTCACCAATCGTTATCCTCTCTTGAAAACGAAAATTTTGTTACTCTTTCCGTCAAAGCCTTTGTTGTGACTTATTTTAACACATAAAAATAAACTTGTCAAGGCGAAATTAAAAAAATTATAAAAACAAAAGCAGGGAATTTCTCCCTGCTAATATTTTTAATATTCAAAACTCGACATCCATTCGGAAAATTCGTTAAATAATTCGTTATATTGCTTTTGAAGTGAGTCGTCAATATATTCATATTGATTTCTCGTATCTTTAAACTCCTCTGAATACTTCAAAACGGGTTTATAAACATCGTAGTTGTTAAGTCCGCGTTGAAGTTCCGCAACCGCCGTCTTCGTAAGAGCCTCTACCTTGTCAATGTTCGCAATAAGGTCGTTAAGTTCGGTTTCGCTTATTGCCTTTACCGACGCACGAAGAGAATCGAAGTATCCCTCTTTGTATCCGTAGTTAAACTGTGCTTTATCAGTTGTTATAAAATAAATTGCGTCACTTGGATATAGATAGTCCTTGCCTTCTTCAAATGTAGCAGTATATGTGAACCAATGCGTAGAGAAGTAAGCGTAATCGAACATCGTGTAAATATCTGTTATAATATCGCTTGTTGCAATTTGTGACCAAAGTGACTTCTCACCAAGTTCACTTTCATCAAGAACTTCATAATAAGCATCTACAATCTTAAAGTTGAATTCATATCCGTAATCATCTTTGAAGAATGTGTTTTTATCTCTTGAAACATCAAGAATACCGGTTATCTTTATCGCTTGAGTAGTGTAATCAAACTTCTTGCCGTCTTGTGGATAAACTGCCATAGTGTTTGAAAGTTCATTCGTATTAGGCAAGCAAAACGGACAACTTTGATACGGAAGGTTCATAAGGTATAGGTAAGAGCCGTCAACAGGAGAACTCGTAGCCATATATCCGTTTATCGTGATAGGCGTTCCGTCAAGCCCTTTTAAATACTCATATTTAAGTGCGCTTTTGAAACTTATTTTTATCGGGTTTGAGTAGTCTACATTTCCACAAGCGGAAAATGCGGGAAGAAATGCCAAAACAAGAACAAAAGCAAGAATTTTTATTAAAATTTTCTTTTTCATTGTGCTATGCTATCCTTTCTTGCCATAGAGTAAGTGCAAATAACAGTTGGCAATACGCTAATTAGAAACACACCGAGAAGTATAACAAATTCAAGAGCGTATACCTTGCCGTAATTTAGGACAACTCCCATACTTTGCACATAGTCACTCATAAACAGTAGACAAAGCCTTGATGCACCAAAAGCAAGAGCCGTTGAAATAAGACCGATTATACTGTTTTGAATGATGTAGAGTAGGTTTATCTTATTCATACTTATACCGATAAGACGCATAAGTTCGATTTCTTTTTTGGAGTTATACATATTAAGTAGCGTGATAATGGAAATGATAAGAATGTTCATCGCCAAAATAATACCACAAAGAACAAATGTTATATATTTCGTATCTCCAAGGTCATCAAGCACACCGCGAACAATGTTCATAGGCTCAATTGCTTGAATAGGGTAGTCAACACCATGCTCATCGGTAATAACAGTGTTGTTAAGGCTATTTACAAGCATAGTAGCACCGGTCATGTTCTTTGTGTTAATTAAGAACGCATACACATTGTGAGAATGATGCTCCTCGCCCTCATGCTCGTGTAAATGCCAAAGAGTTTTAACTTGTGTGAACACTATATTGTCATAACTTGAATATGTTTGTTCAAGAATGCCCACAACTTCAAGTGCGTGTGCGTGTTCTTCCGTTCCGTGACCGATTCTGATTTTATCGCCAACCTTTAAGTTGTTTCTTTGAGCAAGAGTGTAACCGACAACTACTTGACCGTCGGTAGAGTCATCAAAAACCGTTCCGTCATAAAAGTCATTTCCGGCAAACAGGTCAGCCCCTGTTCCTACAACCTTGTATTGATTTTTGTATGTTCCGCCACCGATTGCAAGAGGAATAACTCGTCTAACATTAGTGTTTTGTTCGAGTGTTTCTTTAAAAGAATAGGGAATAGTTTCCGTTGGATTTCCCGTAAAATACATTGAATTCATCGCAAGGTCGGTATTTGAGCCGGCAGGACCGACAATAAGAGAGTAGTATCCTGCATTTCCCGAAATTCCGTCATCAATTTGAGATGCAATATTGTATGCAAGAATTGCAACACCTGCGGAAATAACTATGGATAGAACGACAAGGATTATTTGAATTTTCTTTATCGCCATATTTTTAAGCGCAAACTTAAACATCTCGTCTACCCCCTGTCATTTCATTCATATCAATAACATAGTCGAAATACTTTGAAAGTCGTTCATCGTGAGTAACAGCAATGAGTGTTTTGCCCTGTGAAATTTCAACAAGTGCTTTTATTACTTCTTCACCGATTGCAAAGTTTAAATTGCCCGTTGGCTCGTCAGCAAGAATGATGTCGGGCATTTTAACAATAGCACGAGCAATAGCGACTCTTTGCTTTTCACCGCCCGATAGATGTTTTACCTTCTTGTTTTTCTTTTCAAAAATAGAAAGTCTTTTCAAAATTTCATCAACACCCGATGTGTCAACGCCTTCGAGTTTCAAAATGTTTATATTGTCAATCACCGTCATTTCGGGAATTAACTTGAAATCTTGAAAAATGTATCCAATCTTCTTAATTCTAAACTTGTCCTTTTCCTTTTGAGAAGATTTGGTCATATCAACACCATCAATCTCAATTTCACCGCTTTCGGGGGAGAGAATACCTGCTATCATATTAAGTAGCGTCGATTTTCCGCAACCCGAAGCGCCAAGTAGCATATATGTCTTGCCGTCCTCAAAAGTCATATCACGATAGTCAATGGCGGTTTCGTTAGCAAAATGCTTTGATAAATTTTTAACGCTTATCATAAAAATCCTCCTATTTCACACCGCATAGCATAAGCGCAAGTCCGAAAATAGCCGATATTGCGAATAGAATTATAGTTATGCGAATATTTTCCTTTTTGTTTTTGTTTGCCTTAAATAGCACGGTAAGACCAATTCCTGCACCCGAGCAAAGACCTGCAATGCAAGAGCCAAACGAAATTGCCCCGCTCATATAAAGTTCAGTAAGCGCAACCGATACCGCACAGTTGGGGATAAGACCGACAAGAGCAGTGATAAAAGGTTGAGCAAGACTTCCGCTTAATAAAATTGCATTTAATCTGTCATGCCCTAAAAGTTCAATGGCAAAACCTAAAATAAGATTTACAATGAGAATGAAAATTGCGATTTTTACTGTGTGTTTGAGTGCAGGTTTTAAAATTCCACTCTCCTCATCACAACCGCAGTCTTCACAAAGGTCAACCGCCGATTTTTGTATTTTCATCTTTTTAAGAACAAAATCAATGACAAATCCGGCAATAATACCTATTGCGATTTTGCAAACAATTAATTTCCAAATCGCACCGTGTCCCTCGGGGTTTCCAATGAGTAGAGGAATTGCCTCATCTGAGGTAGATAGAAATACCGCAATAAGTGTGCCTTCGGTCAAAAGACCTGCGGTATATAGATTAGATGCCGAGGCGGAAAAACCGCATTGTGGGACAGCACCGAGGCAAGAACCGATTAGCGGTCCTGTCTTACCGATTTTTCTCATCGTTCCTTCCATCTTTTCCGATGCCTTATGCTCGATAAACTCCATTAGCAAATAGGCAACAAACAAAAAAGGAAGTGATTTTAGAGTTTCGATAATAGCATGAAAAATCACATGTAAAATTTCTTCAAATAGCATAAAATTTCCTTTTAAAATTCAGTTTGTGTCGTAATTTCTCAAATTCATTTTCAAATTTGAGAAACATTCTCAAATTACAAGTTAATTATACAACCAAGTCGCAAATTTGTCAATAAGAAAGGCGAATTTTATGATAATTTTTAAAAAGTATTGAAAAATACTTGCGTATGTGTTAATATATAGAGTAGATTTTGCAGAGTAAATATGCGCGCGTTAAGTGTTGATTGGACGGGGAGTTGCCATCAAACGAAAACTTCGGTTGCGGTTCGCATATTGCATCCCGCTGGACTTATCTCCAAGATGGTTGCTGAAAAATCTGTATATCGTCTTAGGAGGTATTTTTATTTTATGAAACAAAAAAGCAAAATTAGGCTTTTTGGTAGCCTTAAAAATTTAACAATTTGTGCTATGCTCACAGCGACAAGCGTGGCAATAGGCATCTTTTGTAAGAACTTTTTGGATTTTGGTGGCGTTTTTAGAATTACATTTGAAAATCTACCGATAATTCTTACAGGAATTTTGTTTGGACCAATCGTTGGTGGAGTAGTAGGGGCAGGGTCTGACCTTATCAGTTATCTTTTCTCAAATCAAGTTTATCC
>JAZNJK010000088.1:0-2386 GCA_045578005.1 Eubacteriales bacterium
CTAAGACCGCTTGGCCTCCGACTTAAGAGCAGAGGAGAACCAAGTGTCAAGCGTGTCAGGATCTTGACGCATTTCTTTTTCGCATTTAGGACATTTAGCAGTCTTTTCTTTTGTAACAACAATTTCACCGCAATCATCACAGTAGAAAGCAGGAATTCTGTGTCCCCACCAAAGTTGACGGGAAATACACCAGTCACGGATATTTTCCATCCAGTGAAAATAGTTCTTGTCAAATCTTTCAGGAACAAACTTTATCTCACCCGAGCGCACTGCCTCAATAGCAGGTTTAGCGAGTTCTTCCATAGCAACAAACCATTGTAGCGAAACTCTCGGCTCAACAGTAGTGCCACAGCGATAGCAAGTTCCAACATTGTGTGCATAGTCCTCAACCTTGATAAGATATCCAAGTTTTTCAAGGTCAGCAACAATAGCCTTGCGTGCCTCAAAACGGTCCATACCGGCATAAGCAGGGTAGTCCTCGGTAATCTTAGCATCATCAGTCATAACATTGATAATAGGAAGATTGTGACGACGGCCAACCTCAAAGTCGTTAGGGTCGTGCGCAGGTGTGATTTTAACAACACCCGTTCCAAAATCCATTTCAACATATTCATCGGCAATGATAGGAATTTCACGATTTACAAGAGGAATAATAAGCGTCTTTCCAATAAGGTGAGTGTATCTTTCGTCTTTGGGATTTACCGCAACCGCAGTATCGCCAAGCATAGTTTCAGGACGGGTTGTAGCAAACTCCAAGTAACCGCTTCCGTCGGAAAGAGGATACTTAATGTGCCAAAAATGACCTGCTTGCTCCTCGTATTCAACCTCGGCATCGGAAATAGAAGTTAAACAGTGCGGACACCAGTTTATAATTCTCTCACCACGGTAGATAAGACCTTTGTTGTAAAGGCGAACAAAAACCTCTTTAACCGCCTCGGAGCAACCCTCGTCCATAGTGAAACGCTCTCTTGTCCAGTCGCAAGAAGAACCGAGTTTTTTAAGTTGAGAAATAATTCTTCCGCCGTATTGCTCTTTCCAAGCCCAAGCACGCTCCAAAAATCCGTCACGGCCAATATCGTCTTTGGTAATACCCTCTTTACGCATAGCCTCAACAATCTTCGCCTCAGTAGCGATAGATGCGTGGTCAGTGCCGGGTAGCCAAAGTGTGCAATATCCGTTCATTCTCTTGTAACGAATGAGAATATCTTGAAGTGTGTTGTCAAGGGCGTGACCCATGTGAAGTTGACCTGTGATGTTTGGCGGGGGGATAACTATTGAAAAGTGAGGTTTCGAATGGTCAATTACAGGTGTGAAATATTTTTTCTCGCACCAATTTTGATAAATTCTTTCCTCAAATTCACTCGGTGAATAGGTTTTAGCAAGTTCTTTCATATTTTTAACTCCTTTGTGATGATAAACAAAAATTAATAATCATAAATGCGCCATCGTTTTTTGTCCATAGCGATGATTTTCATTCCGCAGGCAAGCGCCTGAGGCAAAACCGACCTCGTGCAATAGAAATCGTTTCCATTTTCTCCGAGTAGTTTTCTTCATTCCGCATTACGACTCCCTACGGTCGCATGTATGGGTAATTCTAATGAAAACAAGTTTTCAAGAAGAACGACATCCGAATTCCGCACTTTATTTTCATTTATGAAAATAAAAAATCACCCTGAAAAAATCAGGGTGCAAGCGCACGGTACCACCTGAATTCGTATCATAGATACGCACTCAAAATCCTTAACGCGGATAAACGCCATAGGTTACTAAACTCACCCACGATGCTCCAAAACTACCTTCATATCTCGTTCCTACCGTCATCACACCACCGACGGCTCTCTTTAAGGAAGAGGGGATACTACTCCTTTTCTTCATCGCATTTACTGTATTCTACCACACCAAAAGTGCCTTGTCAATAGTTTTTTATATTTTATATTATTGACACAGGCTAATTATTGTGTTAAAATCAGTGTATAAGTAAGAGCAAAAGGAGAGGAATACCGTAATGAAATATAAGGTAATAGGCTGGACTGATTACGATGACATCTTCTACGATGTTGAAATAGGACATGCGTCCGATGCCGCAACCCAAGCAATAATTGACGATATAAGAGCGCATAAATATTCTTTTTCGGGCTATGACCATCAAGAAAGTGTTTGCTGTGTGCCCGTTTTAAACGACGGTAAAAAGCGTCTTTATACTCAAAGAGGCTTCGGCGGACTTATGGCGGAGGCTCACGGATACCGCGGTTCAATGGATTATGCACTCTTTTCATATACCGCCCGTGATGCAAAGGGGAAAAAGAGCCGTCGTGGAATGCCCTCACTAAAACTTCAATTCAACCCCGAAAACTTCACCCCAAGTCGGATCGTAGCCATGTCGTTC
>JAZNJK010000089.1:0-3918 GCA_045578005.1 Eubacteriales bacterium
GCTACTCTTATGTGCTTGACACTTGCAGTAGCGGTAAGCGCTGAGGCGTATACCTACGATTTTGGAGAAGTTGAACACATCGACTACTTTGAAAAATACGCCGAAAACAATGGTAAGGATTACATCACAACCGTAATGTATTCCCCACAAGCGACAAGTAAGGAGTCAAGAGCAACCGTTCTTTGTTCTTGCGAAAAGGGAATTCACACATACCCGACCTACTACTTTATGTCAATCAACTCAAGCCTTAAAACTCTATTCTCCAGGGATTACAAAACAATAAACGATAACAACCCCTGTGGCGCTACTTATGATAAAACAAGTTTTGTCGCAGTTGAAGTTCCTGAGGGATGCACAGACTTTTGGGGCAGTGGTGAAACAGGAACATTTTCCGGCCACACAAACCTCGTTTATGTAAAAATTCCTCTTTCACTTGACGACCTACATGTAAATGCGTTTAGAGGATGCACTAAACTTGAATGGGTTGATTTTGGAGAAAATAATAAGATTACCTCTATTAACGACTCCGCATTTAACGGTTGCTCATCTCTTAAAGGAATTTGCTTACCCGACTCCATTACACATATGTATAATGCAACATTTATCGGTTGCGTTAACCTTGGCCCTGTTCACTTGCCGGATAACTTGGTAAAATTTGGAACTGACCCAAAATGGAGCACATTCCAAGCAGGTGAAAGCGGAAACGGTGCAAAATACACCAAACTGTTCCTAACCAACGAAAGATTTGACAATCCCGACGAGGTAGAAAAGCCCGATGTTTACTATATGCCATCAAAGTTCGCATCTTGCGGTGACCAACTTTTCAGAGGATGCTCAAATATCAATGATGTTATCGTATTCCCCACAACATATAAGGCAGTTGGTGACTTCCGCTCGTTTATCGGTTACGGTGGAACTGCCGACAACCCAAAGACAGTCATATTCCTTGGCGATATGAGTGACTTTAAGGGATACGCGGACAAAACAAGTAGTTATACAAACTTCGTTTTCGCAAATGAAAACGACACAGTCGGCAACTTCAATCCGACATTCTCCTACGAGGGCTCATATTCAAATATCTATATGTATTCCTGCGCATCAGCACAGGGATGTGCAGTGTCAAGCACACTTGCTTGGTCGGCTGATCTTGCTAAGCACTTTGCCGATGTTAGAAAATCCGAGGAAATCACCCACGGAAACTGCACCGAGGCAGGCACAGTTCAAACATACTGCTTCTGTGGAGCAGAAATGGGCGTTGTCGATGGTGAAACTGACTCAACCATTCACGAATTTGACACTGATAAAAACGCAATAGTTGTCGGTGTTCAGTATGTATCATTTGATAAAAACGGAACAAGAACAATCAAGTGTGCAAGATGCACCGAAACATCAACCGATAACGGAGCAACACCGATTATCACAACAAAGGGCTATTCCGTAAAGAACGACAGCACAGGAATTGACGGTGGATATATCATCAACCTCGGTGCGCTTGAACTTTACGAATCACTTGTTTCCAATGCTAAAATCGGTATCATAATCGCGAATGCGGAAAATGTCGGCTCACTTACAAAAGTTGAAAATGGTGAGTATGTTTTGGCAACGGAAAAGGGAATAATGGTTGAACTTTCAAGCAGAGAGTATAGTTCGTTCAATATGGCATTAAACGGCTTCACTCCCGAAAGTGCATCAAAACTCAATCTCGTTATTTGCGCATATGTAATTGCCGATTACGATAACGATAGCGAAACTGCAAACACCATTAAGTATATTCAACACGGAATTGACAGTAGTGAGGACGAACTTGTTGAGGTAACCCCAGGCGTTTCACTCTACACACTCACACTTGAAAAAATGAAGGCATATCTTTCCAAAAAGGACTAATTGCCACCCCAAATAAATAATAAAAATCACCGATGTAAATCGGTGATTTTTTGTGTGGATTTTTATTTTGTAGCAAGTTTGATAAACTGATCGTAAAATTTGCGTTTAACTTCGGGAAATGGTTCGAGCCAACAGTGTCCCATACCCTCGACCTCGATGTATTCAACATCTTTGCCAAACTCACGCATACGGGCAACAAATCTATCGGAGTGAATACCCTTATTGACCGCATCGTCGCAAGTTCCGTGTAAAACAACATAAGGGATATTTGGCATCTTACTTGCAAGATGATATGCCGAGTGAAGTTCAATTGCGGTTTCAAGGTCCATTCCCTCGTTTGAAAAGGCGAGGTAAATCGTGCGAGGAAGGTCCTCTCTTTCGCTTGAATGGAACTTAAAATCACACACAGGGCAGTTTGTAATACACGCATCGGGAGTGCGATTTGCATACATTGTGTAAATGAGTGCGCTATGTCCACCCATTGAACCGCCTGTTGAAAGAAGTCTTATTTTGCCAAGGTCAAGATTGTATTTTTCGCAAACTACCTCAACAACTTTGTCAACGAACTTAACAGCGCCCGAGTTCATCCAACTCCAAGGACCGTAGTAAGGATAAACGACCAAAATTCCGTGTTTTGCCATATCGAGGTCAAAATCGCTTGCATTCTTTTTCATTCCGCAAGAGCCAAGACCGTGAAAATCAAGGGCAATTGCCTTTATCTCTCCTTCAATATCACTTGCGTTAGTGTATGCGTAGTAGTATAGGGTGTCGGGTGTGATTTCGGGGGTGATGTATTTGATTTCCATTATTTTCCCTCACATTCAAAATATTCAAAAAATTCAAAATCGGCATAGGCACGAAGTCCGCTAAGGTCTTGACACGCCATACCTATAAATGTTCCCGTGTGCCCCTCGTGACCTATCTCACCGTATGCCTCGTCGCTGAGGTCACTTCCGTCAAGGTCGGTAGCAATTGATGTGTAATTTTCTCCATCAAGTGAGAATGAAAAATCAAGTCGCAATCCACGAACACGCACACGCAAATAAACACTTGTCGCATCGCCAATCAAAACTCTGCCATTTTCAATAGGATTGTAGAATTTTAAGTTGTCACGCACGATAATTCTAAGGCAATTTTCACCGCTTTCCTCGTCTTTTGACATATAGAGGTAGAAGAAGTTGTATGTATCGTAAATTACGGTAAGACCTGCCATTTGTTGGAATGTTTTGGGGTCAAACTCAACCTTTGTCGTCGCCTGTGCATCAAAATGTTGTAAGCGTCTTGCAACAAGGCTTTGATTATTCCAAGAGGTAATTGCCTCTTGTCCCCAAATGCGCAGGTATCCTTGTCTTTCGGTAAGTGAACCGATTTTGTCAAGTGGCAAACGCAAGGTCTTGTAGTGGTGCGGTAGCGTGTCGCCCTTGAAGTAATCACGCACAGGGAGTTTTGGATATTTAACTTCGTCAAGGTCAATATCAACAGTAACAGGCGGAACGACTCCACCGCATTTTAGCCTCAACCAACCGTTCTCGTCCCAAACGACAGGAGCAATTGAGGTTTCTCTACCGAGGATAGAACGGCTCTTTTCGGTAATGGGACGGCAAGAGAGGTAAGCGACAAACCATTCTCCCCTCGGAGTGTCAATTAAAGATGCGTGTCCCGTCCTTTGGAGTGGGCTTTCGGGGTTGTTTCGTGCAGTCAAAAGTGGCATCGGGTCGGCTTCATAAGGACCCCAAATGTTCTTTGAACGGGCAAGTTGAACACCGTGATTATACATAGTTCCACCCTCGGCAAGCATAAGGTAGTAATATTCGCCGTGCTTGTAGAGGTGAGGCGCTTCGGTTGCGCCAATCGGTGTGCCGTCAAAAATTTGCTTTATTTCTCCAACAAGGCAACCCTTTTCTTCGTCGTATTCTTGCATAAGAATTCCCGAAAAGTCGTTTTTCTCCATACGGTGATCCCAACGCATATTGAGTAGGTATTTCTTTCCGTCAACATCGTGGAACATCGACGGGTCAAATCCGCTTGAATTTA
>JAZNJK010000090.1:0-7184 GCA_045578005.1 Eubacteriales bacterium
AAACTATGAGCATGGGATAGTTTAGATGCGTTTATTATTTCTTCTATTGTCGCATTTGGTTTCCCAATGGCGATATTGTCTCGTATAGATGCGTTTCTTATCCATGTTTCTTGCAAAACCATTCCGTAACTCTTGCGTAACGATTTGCGTGTGACATCGCGTATATCGTGGTCATCAACCGAAATGGTGCCAGATTTAACATCATAAAAGCGCATAAGAAGATTTATAAGGGTGGTTTTTCCACAACCGGTAGGACCGACAATCGCAATTCTTTGCCCCTTTTCAACTGCGAGTGATAGATTTTCTATCAATTTTTGCTCATCAGTATAAGAAAAAGCAACATTGTCAAGCATGACTTTACCATTTGTATCGAATAAAACGACTGCCGAATCACTTTCTTTTGTTTCTTCTTTTTCATCAATGAAATTAAATGTTCTCTCGGCACAAGCAAGAGCATTTTGAAGTTCGCTTACAACACCTGAAATTTCGTTGAAGGGTTTAGCATATTGAGTAGCATAACTTAAAATACAAGAAAGTGTGCCGATTGAAAGTAAAATTCCGTTTGATCCAATCACCGTAAATGCGCCTATAAGAGTCGCAGTGGCATATACAAGGGCATTTACGAATCTTGTGGTAGGATTTACAAGGGAAGAGAAAAATATTGCTTTTACGGAGCATTTTTTAAGACGTTCATTAACTTCATCAAATTTTTCGGTAGCATTTTCTTCATAAGAAAATGCTTTTACAACTTTTAAATTTCCAACAAATTCGTTTATTATAGCGGTTTGCTCGGCTCTAACTTCGGACTGCTTATGAAACATTGAATATGTTTTCCTTGCAATAAAACTTGAAATAAACAAAGAAAGAGGAGTTAGCAAAACAACGACAATAGCGATTTTGAAGTTTAGAACAATGAGGAATATTAATGTGCCAAGAATGGTGATAACACCTGTAAACAACTGCGAAAATCCCATCAAAAGACCTTCGGCAAACTGATCAACATCGGCTATAATTTTGCTGACGATTTCGCCATGAGAGTTTGAGTCGATATATTTAAGTGGTAATGATTTGATTTTGCTAAACGCTATATTTCGAACATCTTGAACGACATTGTAAGTGATTTTGTTATTTATATTGTTCATAATCCATTGAAAAATCGCGATAGCAACGGATATGACAACAACTTCGGCAAGTAAGAATAATAGATTATCGAAATTTACCGTGCCTTTTCCATCTACAAGAAGGTCGATGGCTCTTCCAATAATTATAGGAATATAAAGGGTCAGCGCAACGGTTATTGTTGCAAATAAAATCGAAAGAAAAAGTAGTAGTTTATAGTTTTTTACATAATGTAGAACTTGTTTCACAGTGGAGAACTTTAATTTGTTGTGTTTCATTGCTTGTCCTCCTTTTTAAACTGCGAATTGTAAATTTCCTGATAAACCACACAGTTTTCAAGTAAATCGCTATGAGTTCCAATTCCAACAATTTCACCATCATCTAAAACGACGATTTTGTTTGCATTCATTACGGATGCAGTTCTTTGGGAAACGATGAAAACGGTTGGATTATAGTCTAATTTGGAAAGAGAAGCACGAAGTCTTGCATCGGTTGCAAAATCAAGTGCAGACGCACTGTCGTCAAGGATTAGTATTTCGGGCTTTTTAACAAGCGCTCTTGCAATAGTGAAGCGTTGCTTTTGTCCGCCTGAAAGATTTCTTCCGTCTTGCTCGACTACAAAATCAAGTCCGTTTGGATTGCTGTCAAGCACATCTTTGGCTTGCGCTAAGGTGATGGCGGAGATTATTTCTTCATCTGATGCATTTTCGTTGCCCCATTTCATATTATCACGAATTGTTCCGCTAAAAAGAATCGCTTTTTGAGGAACAACTCCGATAAGTTCACGCAGTTTTTCGATAGGATAGTCTTTTACATCTATTCCGTTTACGAAAACGCTACCTGTATTGGTATCATAAAATCTTGGAATGAGGTTTACAAGTGATGTTTTACCAGAACCGGTTCCGCCGATTATGCCAATTGTTTCGCCTTTTTTTACTGAAAAATCAATATTAACAATCGATTCTTCTTTTGCGGTTGCGTATTTAAGCGATGCGTTGTCAAATTTTACCGCAATATCGGTATTTTGGACAGTTATGTCATTATTAGATGATTTTATAGATGGCTCTATTTCAAAAATCGCTTGAATTCTATTTCCGCAAGCAACCGCCTTGGTTATAGTGACGATAAGGTTGGCAAGTTTAATGAGTTCAATAAGAATTTGAGACATATAGTTATAAAGCGCTATAACTTGCCCTTGCGATAGGTTTCCAACATTAACTTCAATAGCCCCTTGCCAAATCAAAAATGAAATAGCAATGTTTACAACTGCGTATGTAGCAGGGTTCATAATAGCGGATATTTTTCCGACAAATTTTTGGGCTAAATTAAGTTCAGTGGTAGATTTGTTGAAGTTTTTTGATTCTTCATCTTCAACGGAGAAAGCACGAATAACTCTTGCACCGCTAAGGTTTTCACGGGTAAGTCCAAGCACACGGTCGAGTTTCGACTGGACTTTTTTGTGTAGAGGTATTGTTGCACACATAACACCAAAGACAATCAAACTCAATAATGGAATTGTTACAGCAAAAACAAGTGCTGATTTTACATCTATGGTAAATGCCATTATCATAGCACCAAACACGATAAAAGGAGAGCGCATAAACAAGCGAAGTGTTAGGTTTACGCCCGATTGAACTTGATTCATATCGCTTGTCATTCTTGTTATCATTGTGGAAGTGCCAAGTTTGTCTATTTCGGTGTGCGAAAGAGACTGGATATGGGAAAATAGCGAATGCTTTACATCGGTAGAAAAGCCGACGGCAGCCTTTGCGGCATAATATTGCGCAAGCAAAGTGCAACAAAGTCCTATTACCGCAAGAGCCAATAAAATAAGGCATCTTTGGATAACGAATGTTGTGTCTTTGTTTGTAATGCCTATGTCGATTATTTCAGCGACTACCAAGGGAACGAAAAGTTCAAAACTCGCTTCAAGGAGTTTGAAAAAAGGGCTGATGATACTTTCTTTTGTATACCGTTTTATGTATTTAAGTAATTTAAACAAAATTTCCTCCAAAAGTATAAATATAACTTTATTTGAAATTTATTCAAAATAAGTATACCACAGTTAGACCAATATTACAATAAAAAATAAAAATTTAAAACAAAAAAACAAAACCGCTTGAAAAAGATACTTTACATCTTAAACAAGCGGTTATTTTTAATAATTAAACGGTCATGATAATAGGGATAATGACAGGGTTTCTTTTGGTTTTATTATAAATGAATTTGGAGATTGAGCCTTTTAAAATGCCCTTTAAATCGCCCCATTCGTGAGCGCCTTTTGAAAGTGCCTCAACAAGAGAATGAGTGGCAACATCTTTTGCACCTGCGATTAATTCCTCGTTTTCTCGAACATAGACAAAGCCTCTTGAAATGATTTCGGGTCCTGAAAGAAGTACACCTTCTTCGGAAATTGTAGCAACGGCGATAATAATGCCGCTCTCGGCAAGATTTTTTCTATCCCGTAAAACAATATTACCAACATCACCAATGCCAGTGCCGTCTATTAACACTTTTCCCGAAGGAACGGGGTTAGGCAAGAATTTTGCCTCGTTTGAGTTGATTTCTATTACCTTACCAATATCCGAAACGAATATATTTTCGCTTGGCATTCCAAGACCTTCGGCAAGCTCTTTATGTTGAATTAGATGTCTATACTCGCCGTGAATAGGCATGAAGTATTTAGGTCTAATCAACGAATGCATTAATTTTAGTTCTTCTTGACAAGCGTGACCTGAAACATGCACTTCAACGCTTGAATCGTGATAAACATTTACACCGCGACGATATAGTTCATTGACAATTTTGCCAACAAGTGGTTCGTTTCCAGGGATTGCGCTTGAACTTAAAACGACAAGGTCCTTGTTTGTTAGAGAAATTTTGTCGTGGTCGGAAAATGCCATTCGGTAAAGTGCGCTCATAGGCTCGCCTTGGCTACCCGTTGTTATAACGGTGATTTTTTGCGGTGGGAATTTATTAACGGAATCTATATCAATAAGAACGCCTTCCGGAACATTCATATAGCCGAGTTTTACGGCGGCATTTACAACGTTTATCATGCTACGACCAGTTACGGCAACTTTTCTTCCGTGTCTAACGCTTGAGTTTATTATTTGTTGAACACGATGAACATTAGAAGCAAATGTTGCAATAACAATTCGCTTATCTTCGGCTTGTGAGAAAATTCGCTCTAGAGAAAGCCCTACCTTACTCTCGGATGGTGTATATCCTGTGCGTTCCACATTGGTGGATTCGCAAAGGAGCATCAAAACACCATCTTTTCCAAGTTCGCTAAGACGAGCGATATCCATTGGCTCACTTTCTACAGGGGTTAAGTCAAGTTTAAAGTCGCCGGTGTGGACAATAATACCTTGCGGAGTTGTTATGGCAAGTGCGCATGCATCGGCAATAGAGTGGTTAACTCTTATGAATTCTATTTTGAAACATCCCGCGGAAATCTTGTCGCCTGCGGAAACAGTGTTAAGCTTAGATGTTTGGAGCAGTTTATGCTCGATTAACTTGTTTTCAAGAATTCCAAGAGTTAATTTTGTTCCGTAAACCGGCACATTCATTGAGCGCAAAAAATAGGGAAGTGAACCTATGTGGTCTTCGTGTCCGTGTGTTATGAATACGCCCCTTATTTTATCAACATTTGCCTCAAGATACGAGAAGTTAGGGATTACAAGATCAACACCGAGCATATCATCATCGGGAAAGCCGATACCGCAGTCAACCACGATAATATCGTTGCCACATTCGAAAACGGTAATGTTTTTGCCTATTTCATTAAGCCCGCCAAGAGAAATGATTTTGAGAGCAGGTGCATCTTTCTTTTGAATAGCGGTTTTAGTAGTTTTTTTGGCAGTAGTTTTCTTTTTTACTTCGCGGTCAAATGATTCTGATTTTGTTGATTTGGAAGTTTTCTTTTTTTGAGAAACAGAAGATTTTTTTACGGTTTTTTTAGAAGTAGTCGGCTTGGACCACTTTTTTTCAGTAGTTTTTTTAGAGTCGTTTTTTGGCATATAAAATTCCTTTCATAATTGTTTACATAAAAGCAAAATATAGGGAATTCCTTCCCATCTTTGTTAGATATATGAAGATAAAGGCAATGTGCGTATAACGACCCCACACAAGGACTTTATCAATTTAGCCGAATTAATTATACACCTATTTTAACATACATTTTCGTTTTAGTCAACACAAAATTAAAAAAGAAATAACAAAATGGAACAAGGAATAGCGCTACTTACAAAACCGAGAATAAAAAATAGTAATTTATTAGATGATTTTTTGTGTTTTTTTGTGGATTTTTTGAGGTTATTTTGATTGATTATAGCCGTTGCGGTTTGAATGAAATTATCTTCGAATTCGTCGCTTGGTAAAACATCTTTTTTTAAGACAAAATATGCCTCATCAAACAAGTCGCAACCTGTATTTTTTACATGAATCATTCTTTTTTGACAACCTTTTATCATTTCTAATCTCCTAATGGTTTTTTGAAAATTATTTCCATAATAAAAAAGTAATATTCAATTTTAGAATTTTAAAATATATAAATTTAAAAATATAAAAATTCGAAAATTTAATTAACAGGATTTTAATGTTAACAAATTCCTTTAATTTACAACGATAAAGGAGCGTTAAAAGAAAAATAAACTCGTTAAAATTGATGAAAAAAAGACACAAAAAAGCGAAACTGTGAGTGCTATAAAAAGAGCATACCTTGTCTTTTTTATTTTTGATGTTGAAAAATAAATGCTTATTACATACAAAACCGTGTCAGAGGAAGACATTATTAATGAACTGCAAATTCCTTCAAAAGAATCAACACCGAATTTTGTCAATATTCCCTCAAAAGTCGCAAGAGAAGCGCTGCCGGATAATGGTCGAGTTATTATGAGTGGAAGTATTCCTGACGGAACTTTTAAAAAAGTAAAAAACGGTGAAACCAAATTACTGATAAAGTCGCTTGCACCGGATTTATCAAAAATAGTAATTCCTACCACTAATGCGCAAATGGTGGGGAGTAATTTGCATGCGCTTAAAACGCCGTCTTTTGCTCCTGATAAAAAAGAGGAAAAATAATCTTTCTTACCAAATAGAATGATTGAGGAAACAAGAAAAATTATTAATGGTATAAAAGATGAAGAAAGATGATCTACAAAATTTAACATTTTAATATTTGCTGAATTTTCCGAGCGTTCTTGATAGAAAGATTCCAAGTATGGCACAAGTTCCCGAGCAAATCCAAACGGGGATAATCAGTTTGTCGGTTATTTGGGATTGTAGTGCACTTCGTATTCCTATTATTGTGGTTGGAATAAGATTGAAAGATGAACAACCCAAAACCGCGAGAGTTATCATATCGTTGGTGGCGACGGTTGAGTTGTTTTTGTTCATTTTTTCTATCGCTTTTATCGCAAGGGGAGTTGCGGCATTTGAAATTCCTAACATGTTTGCGCTTACGCATGCGGTAATTTCCTCTGTTGCTATGTTGTTTTTGAACGAAGACGGAAAAACAAGACGAAGAATAGGTTTAAGCATTTTTGAAATGCCACGAATGACACCGCTATCTTTTAAAACATTTAAAATTCCCGACCAAAGCCCCATTATCCCTACAAGAGAAAGAATTAAATCAACGCTTTTGGAAGTTCCTAAAAAAAGTCCGCTTGATATAGAGTTCAAATTCCCGTTCAAAAGGGCAAAAATTACCGATATTATACAAATTACACCAAAGCATTTTCCTAACATATTTTACTCCTGGTTTAAGCACAAAAAATCAGATATTTCCATCATTTTTAATTATTTTTATTACAACATAGTTGACATTTTATTTAATATCGTGATAAAATTACAAGTGAGCAGTATTCAATAAATTCTACTCAAGACAAATGAAAATAAGAACTAGCAGGAGAGCGTATGGAAAAAATATTAAGATACAACAAACCGGCAGGGGCATTTGAGGAAGCATTGCCACTTGGAAATGGTTCACTTGGAGCAATGGTATATGGTAAAGTTGATGAAGAGCGTATTTCTCTTAATCATGATAAGTCGGAGGCCAAGCG
>JAZNJK010000091.1:0-2612 GCA_045578005.1 Eubacteriales bacterium
CATGTCGTTCTGTGAGCCAAGGAGTTGGCACAATAATTTGCTTCCTAAGACCGCTTGGCCTCCGACTTCGGTTACCTTGTTTTTGATACCGATTTCACCAGAAAGTTTGCTTGCATAGAGTTCAAAACCAGCATTTTCAGCGAATTTATCCATCTTGTCAAGTTTTTCTTGCTCGTTTGCGAAATTTTCACCGATATAGTCCTTTGCGCCCGGAGCCTCTGCTCCGAATATGGTAAACGATCCAAATACAGGTATAAGCATCATAACTGCAAGGAGCATTGATATTATTCTCTTTTTCATCATTAGTCCTCCGTTACCTGTAACTTATTTCGCTTATTATGGTTGTAACAAGCGCGATCATCTTTGATACGAGTGAAATGAACAATAGTGCAATAAACATAATGAATACCATTCCGACAATTGTCATGATGATTGTCAAGATGTTCTTGCCCATTGAGTAGTCGTGTGTTACCTGCATACCGAGAATCATAAGGAATCCCATCCAAATAAATGCAAGTGTTACGAGCATTGAGGTGATTTGTCCCTCGTCTCCAACAAGAACATTTGTTAGGATTGTTGAGATGATTACAAATGCAGGAACTGGGAATAGTGCGTATGATGCGGAAATGAAGATATCTTTAAGGCTTCCTTCTCCGTCGAACAAGGTGGTGAAACACCAGTTTGCGATTACGAAGAGAAGAAGTGGGATAAGAACCGACATTGCCTGTGCAAATACGGACATATATGTTCCCTGTGGGTTGTAGTAGTAGCCTGTTCCTATTGATTGATAGTAGAAGGCAATAATTGTTACTGCAACGATTGCAACGCCTGCTCTAACCGAGCCACGCTGTTCGTGTTTCAAATCCCAATATCCATCGAATGGATGGAATATTAGGTGGAATCCGAAAAGGACTTCCTGTTTGAAGGTCTTTCTACCAACGACAAGTTGAGTTTCTTTATTTACCTTGCCTGCCCAACCGAAGAGTTTTCCAAGAGCAAGACAAAGAACTACAATAAGAACTATCATTGGAATGAAAAGCACTTCCATCTTTTCTTTACGAAGATCCTTCCATGCGGTTGCATAGTTTTCTACATCGTAAGCGTTCTTATAATACTCAATAGCCTCTTGATATTTTCCGTCACGGTAAAGTGATTTACCGATAGCAACATATGCGGCGTCAAAGTTGTTGTTTCTTGCGAGGACATCCTCCCATTTCTCAACTGCCTTATCATATTCGCCGATGTTTTGAAGTTGAATTGCCTCGTCAAGAATTTCCGCATACTCTGTTCTACGGAATACCGTGAATGAGTTTTTAGTCATATCGAGAACGAGAAGGTTTGTGCCTTGGTAAGTGATTGATCTTGCAGATGTGATGTTACCGAGTTGGTTTCCTTTATCTCCGAAGATGTAAAGGAGTCCACCATCTCTATCATAAGTGTAAACCTTTGAACGCTTGGTATCAATAATTGACCATACGCCGTTTGGTCCGCTTGTGATATCTACGACATCGGAAACGCCCTTAGGTGCTTCTCTATTCGAGTTTGTTGTCTTTGTGTTGAGTTCTACACTAACTTCTCCCGAAGGTGAGAAGAATCCGTTACGGTGCATAATGTCAACACCGGTTGCGTTGAGGAGTTTTACAGGTGATGCGTCACTCACCTTAGTGGTAAGTTGAGCAAGTTGGGCTGCAACATCCTCTTCCTTTGTAAATACGATTGTTGCATATACGAACTCTTGTGTTGAAGAATCAAGGTCGATATTCTTATATGTGGTAGGAACAAAGGTAAGTGCGTCAGCGGCTGCACCACCGAGTTTTTGAATGAGTGCGTCAAGTGCGCTCATTGTTACCTTTGGAGCACCGATAAAGTTGATGAATTGACCTGTTGAGGTAAGAACTATCATACCTTGTGTTTCTTTGTCGGATACAACGAAAATTCTTCCGTGTTTATCAACTACGCAACTTATAGGTGTGAAGTTTCCTTCCTTTATAAGGTCTGTAACAGGCTCGTTAATTTCGCGAAGGAAATCTCCGTTGTCCTGATTGAATACGAGAATTCTTCTATTGAAGGTATCGCATACATAAAGTCCTCTCATCTCGCCCTCGTCAACGACGAATGTGCTTGTTGGAGATGAGAATGTGTCGTCTACTCCATTATTGTTAAGGAAGTTTTCGAGCACATATTTTGTTTGATAGTATTTGTCTGCTACGATAATTCTGTTATTACCTTTGTCGGTAATATAGATGTTACCGTCCTTATCAGCCTCAATATCCGAGCAGGCTGACATCTTCTTATCAAGACCGAGCGATACGGAGTCGATTGAAATATCGGGAACATATGCGTCAGGTGAGTTAAGAAGTGTGCCGTCGATTGAATATGTATAGGTTGAATAAGGTGTTGCCGCTGTTGCGACAAGAGGAAGAACCATAAGGAGCATTAATACAAATACTGTTATTCTTGTTAACTTCTTCATATTTCCTCCTTAATCCTTCATTCCACTTGTTCCCATTGTTTGAATTACATTGCTCTGTGAAACAACGAATACTATGATAGGAACAATCATCATAATTACGGTAGCGGCAGCGGAAGCACAAGTCGGGGGCCAAGCGGTC
>JAZNJK010000092.1:0-39813 GCA_045578005.1 Eubacteriales bacterium
AGGTATTAGGCATCTTTTGAATATTAAAACCGTAGCAATTAGACGAGAGAATATGATGTGGTTAAGATTACCTGAAAGAGTTTATTTTAAAAAAGGTTCGTTACACACCGCAATAGAGGAACTTTGTGATCTTGGTAAAAAACGAGCATTCGTTGTTACTGACAGATTTTTATATAAAAACAGGAATGTCGATATATTGCTTGATGAACTTCGAAATTTGAAAATTGAATATACCGTTTTTGACGGAGTTATACCTGATCCAACGAGCGAATGTGTTCTTAAAGGGCTTGAAGAATTAAAAAGTTTCGAGGCGGATACTATTATCGCTTTTGGAGGTGGATCGGTTATTGATGCGGGGAAGGCGATATGGGCTATGTTCGAAAATCCAAATGTAAAGATTGATGATGTTGCTTTGCGGTTTGCGGATATAAGAAAAAGAATTTATAAGTTGCCAAAGTTGGGGAATAAATCGTATTTTGTCGCAATTCCAACAACATCAGGAACGGGTAGTGAGGTAACTCCATTTTCGGTTATAACCGATGAGAAGACTGGAATTAAGCATCCGTTAGCGGACTATGAATTGATGCCAAATATGGCAATAATAGATTCGAGTTTGAGCGCAAACGCACCAAAAGAATTGATTGTTGCATCAGGAATCGATGCTTTAACTCACGCAATAGAGTCGTATGTGTCTATTTTTGCGAGTGATTATACTGACGCACTTGCCATTGGGGCGATAAAAATTATATTTGAATTTTTACCGAGATTATATAAAAACGGATCAAGGGATAAAGTAGCCTGTGAAAAGATGTCTAATGCGTCTACAATTGCAGGAATAGCCTTTGCGAATGCGTTTTTAGGAGTGTGTCATTCGATGGCTCACAAACTCAGTTCTTATTATCATTTTCCACACGGAATTGCAAATGCGCTTTTGATAGAACATGTCATTAAATATAATGCCGAGAATGCTCCTTTTAAGATGGGAACTTTTTCACAGTATTCTTATCCTATGGCAAGAGAAAAATATGCTAAAATCGCTGTAGAACTTTATTTAGAGGGTGATGACAAGGTAAGGGCCCTTTTGAATGGTATTTCACAACTGAAAAATGAATTGGGAATAAAAAGTTCGATAAAGGATTACGGGATTGACGAAAAGGACTTTTTGGAAAAACTTGATAAGATGTCGTTAGAAGCCTTTGATGATCAATGCACTGGTGCAAATCCGAGATATCCGTTGATTGAGGAAATAAAGGATATTTATATATCGGCATATTATGGAAAAGTCGATAAATGAATAGGCTATAATATAAAAAATCTCACTGGATAGTGGGATTTTTTTTATTTCTATTGAAATGATTTGATTGTTATGTTAAAATTTATATATAAATAAAAAACAATAGAGGGAAAATATGAAGATAATTGATATAATTAAATCGTCAAAGCCATCACTTTCTTTTGAAGTGTTTCCGCCTAAAACAAGCGATACTTTTGATGTTATCAAGGGCGCAATAGAGCAAATTGCGAGTTTGAATCCGTCTTTTATGAGTGTTACATACGGGGCAGGTGGGGGAACGAGTGATTTTACGGTTTCTCTTGCAAAAGATGTCAAAGAAAACTTTGGAGTCACACCAATAGCACATTTGACATGTATAAACTCTACAAAAGAGGACATTCAAAATAGACTTGGATCGCTTAAAGATGCAGGGATAGAAAATATTTTGGCGTTAAGGGGCGATATAACTCCTCAAAATAAAGATAAGATTAAGTTTGATTATAAATATGCGTCCGAACTGGTTGGCGATATTATGCAATTTGGTGATTTTTGTATTGGCGGTGCGTGCTATCCAGAGGGACATCCCGAGGCATCTACTCAAATGGAAGATATAAGAAACTTGAAAATAAAAGTCGATGCAGGATGCCAATTTTTAACAACTCAAATGTTTTTCGACAATAATGTGTTATATAATTATCTTTACAAGATTAGAGAGGCTGGAATCACAGTGCCTATTATTGCGGGAATAATGCCTGTTACAAATGCTAATCAAATAAAGAGAAGTTGCGCATTGTCGGGAACGGTTTTGCCACCGAGATTTAGAGCGATTGTTGATAGATATGCGTATAATCCCGATGCTATGGCACAAGCAGGAATTGCATATGCTACCGAGCAAATAATTGATTTGTATGCTAACGGAATAAATGCGGTGCATGTATATTCTATGAATAAACCACAAATAGCAAGCAAAATAATGGAAAATATATCGGAGATATTAAAGTGAGACAACTTCGAACAATAACCATATCTGATTCTAAAGAATTAAATGTGGATAAGAAGGAAATTCTAAGATATTTAAGAGTGGCGAAAAGCGATTCGAATGTTGATGTGCTTGTTGAAGAATGTCTTAACAGCGCCCTTGCAATTGTTTCTCCTAAGGCGGTTGTTTTAGAAAGTGAATTCGAAATCTTAGATGAAGAGCAAGTTAAATTTGATTTTGCAACATTTAAAAGTCGCAGTTTAGTTTCCACTTTGAGCGGATACGAGAAGGCGTATGTTTTTTGCGCTACGATTGGAATCGAACTTGATAGAATGATTGAGCGATATTCTAAAATTTTGCCATCTAAAGGGGCGGTTTTACATGTTGTTGGGTCGGCGCTTATAGAGTCTTTTTGTGACCATGTGAACGGTATATTGGTTGATGGAAAGAATTCTACTCGTAGATTTTCTCCGGGGTATGGAGATTTATCGCTTGAATATCAAAGAGATATTATAAAATTTCTTGATGCAGAGAGAAAAATTGGAATAATTCTTGCAGATTCACTGTTGATGACTCCATCAAAGAGCGTTACTGCAATTATAGGTGTAAAATAATGGATATTTTATCGAAACTAAAAAAGGAATATTTGTTTTTTGACGGTGGCATGGGCACTCTTTTACAGGAAAAAGGACTTATGCCCGGAGAAATTCCAGAGGAATGGAATTCGACTCATTCGAAAGAGATAACCGAAATTCACCGTGCGTATCTTGAAGCGGGTGCGAATGTTATAACAACAAATACATTTGGCGCAAATCCGCTTAAAATAGATAATGTTGAAGAAGTGGTTGGTGCTGCAATTCAAAATGCAAAAAATGCAATTTATAAAGAAGATCAATATATTGCCCTTGATATAGGGCCGACGGGAAAACTACTTAAACCGCTTGGAGATCTTGATTTTGAAGATGCAGTATCTGCATTCGCAAGAACTGTTAGGGCAGGTGCGTCAAGTTGCGATTTGATAATCATTGAAACAATGAACGATCCGTATGAGTTGAAGGCTGCTATTATTGCTGCGAAAGAAAATTCTTCATTACCCATCTTTGCGACATTCGTATTAGATGAAAAAGGAAAGACGATGACGGGTTGCGATGTTGATTCTATGGTTGCAACATTGGAGGCGCTTGGGGTTAGCGCACTTGGCGTTAACTGCTCGCTTGGATCAAGAGAACTCAAAAAATTCATTCCTCGTATTTTGGAAAGATCATCATTGCCCGTAATTGTTAATCCTAATGCGGGAATGCCGTGTATTTGCGACGGAAAAACATGTTATGATAGCACAAGTGATGATTTTTGCGATAATATGATTGAAATCGCGCAAATGGGCGCAAGGATTCTTGGTGGATGTTGTGGAACGACTCCTGAATATATTGGCAAGGTTGTTAATGCTTTAAAAGGAAAAGAGCCTAAACCGATAGAAGAGAAAAAAATTACTGTGTTATCTTCATTTTCAAAGGCGTGCACACTTGATGAAAGAGTTATTCTTATAGGAGAAAGAATAAATCCAACGGGAAAGCCCAAATTGAAAAACGCTTTAAGAGAAAATAATATAAATTATCTCTTGAATGAGGCGATAGCGCAGGAAGAGAATGGAGCGCACATGCTTGATGTCAATGTGGGGTTACCTGAAATTGACGAAAAGGAAATGCTTGTTCAAGCGGTTAAAGAAATACAGTCCGTAACATCGTTACCGTTACAAATCGACACTTCTAACTCTGTGGCGTTGGAAGCATCAATGAGAATATACAACGGAAAGCCACTTGTAAATTCGGTGAACGGAAAAGTGGAAAGTATGGATGCGGTTTTCCCACTTGTTAAAAAATATGGTGGAGCAGTAATTGCGCTTACTTTAGATGAAAACGGAATACCGAGCACCGCTATTGGAAGATATGAGATTGCCAAAAAAATAGTAGACAAAGCAAAAGAATACGGTATAGACAAAAAGGATATAATTGTTGATCCTTTGTGCCTTACTGTTAGTTCGGATGCCAACGCTCCTCGTGTCACATTGGAGTCTATCAAACTTATAAAAGAGAAGATAGGTGTTAAAGTTTCCTTGGGAATTTCTAATGTATCTTTCGGTTTGCCAAATAGGGATTATGTTACATCAACATTCTTTGCTCTTGCCATGCAAAACGGACTTGATGCGGTTATTATGAATCCTTTTTCGAAGGAAATGATGAAGGTATACCGCTCTTATAATGCTCTTATGGGAATAGATGATGCCTGTAAGGAGTATATAGAGTTTGCATCGGAACAACAGTCAAATGAAACAAAAAATGATGTCAAGGCTGATGTGACACTGTATGACGCTATTATCAAAGGATTAAAGGGTGAGGCAAAAAGCATCACTCAATCGTTAATTATAGATACTCCCCCCCTTGAAATCGTAAATAATATGATAATTCCCGCACTTGATACAGTTGGAAAAAACTACGAAAGCGGAGTGTCATTTTTGCCACAACTTTTGATAAGTGCCGAAACCGCTAATGTCGCTTTTGACATTATAAAAGAAAAAATACCATCATCGGAAACTTCCGACAAGGGCGGATTTATTATCGCTACCGTAAAAGGAGATATTCACGATATTGGCAAAAATATTGTAAAGGTTATTTTGCAAAATTACGGATACAGGGTCCACGATTTAGGCAAAGATGTATCGGCTGATGATGTTTTGTCCGAGGTTAAGAAAACTGGTATTAAGTTGGTCGGCCTTTCGGCGCTCATGACAACAACTGTTCCTGCAATGGAGAAAACTATCAAACTTTTAAAGGAATATGATCCAAACATAAAAGTTGTAGTTGGCGGTGCGGTCCTTACACCTGAGTATGCCGAAATGATAAATGCCGACAAATATGCCAAGGATGCTATGGAAACAGTTAGATATGCACAAGAATTTTATAAGGTAGGAGAATAATATGGAAAAGTTTTGTATATGTGTAATTTATACCGCTAAATCACAAAAGGACGCAAAAGAGTTTATATTGGAACTTGCAAGAGAAGGTATAATAGAAAAAATACGCGAAGAAGACGGATGTTTGAAGTATGAATATTTTCTATCGCTCGATAATCCGTCATGTGTTGTGCTATATGAAGAATGGCGTGAGAAAAGTTGCCAACAGGTTCATATGACTCGAGAACATATGAAAACCGCCATGGAAATTAAAGGCAAATATATAGAAAATGTTGAAATAAAAGAAGTTTTCTTCAAATAAGTCAAAAGACAAGGCACTGTGCCTTGTCTTTTGATTTATTTTTTTATGTTGTCCCAATATGCTTTTGCTAACTGTTCAGTTTTGTTATCTCCGTAAGAGTAGTAAACAGAGTTTTTGATATCGTCGGGTAAATATTGTTGCTTTACCCAATGAGACGGGTAGTCGTGCGGATATTTATAGCCTTTAAAAAGAGGTGCTTGAAGGTGTAAAGGAATTGTGTTTCCTTTGCCTGAATGAATATCATTGGTTGCGGAGTTTATTGCCATATATGCAGAATTTGATTTTGGTGCAGTTGCAAGCATTATAGCACAGTTAGCGAGTGGAATTCTCGCCTCGGGAAGTCCAAGTTCCCTTGCAGAACAGCAAAGAGCGTATGTGATTTGTGCGGCTTGAGGGTAGGCGAGTCCAATGTCCTCGGATGCAATTACTTGAAGTCGTCTACATGCAGAGATAATGTCTCCACCTTCAAGAAGTTTTGCAAGATAGAATACGGCGGCATTTGGGTCGGAACCTCTGATGGATTTTTGAAGACCCGATAGTAGATTATAATGCACATCGTCACTACGATCAAATGCGCCTGCCGATACACTTGGAATGAAACTTTCCGCAATTTCACGAGTGATTATATCATCACTTGCATAAAAAGCACCTTCGAGAAGAGTAAGCGCATGTCTAACATCTCCTCCAGCGCATGATGCGAGATATTCAACTGCATCAGGAGAATAAGTTTTTGATGTAGAATTATCCTCGTTCATTACATCAATTGCACGAACTAAAACGGGAACTATTTCTTTTGGATTTACTCGTTTAAATTCAAACACAGAACAACGGGAAATAAGCGCATCATATATGTAAAAATATGGATTTTCGGTCGTTGATGCTATAAGAGTAACTCTTCCGTCCTCGATGTATTCAAGAAGCGACTGCTGTTGCTTTTTGTTAAAGTATTGAATTTCGTCAAGATATAGCAAGATTCCGTTTGATGAAAAAACGGAACTCGATTGAGCAATTACATCTTTTACATCGGAAAGAGAGGCGGTAGTTGCGTTTAGCCTGTAAAGTTCCATTCCCGAATTTTTGGCAATTATGTTGGCAACAGTTGTTTTTCCTGTGCCTGGAGGGCCGAAGAAAATCATATTTGTTATTCTTCCTGAGCCAACCATTTTTCTAATAACTCCATTTTGAGAGATTAAATGAGATTGTCCTGCGATTTCATCAAAACTTGAGGGTCTCAATTTGTCTGCGAGTGGCTGATTAGTCATAAATTCACCTCACATAAGATACTACGCTTTATTTTATCATAGATTTTGCGAAAAATCAATATAAATATACTATGATTTTTGGATAAATAAACTCTTTATTCATTTAGCGATTTGCCGATAGGAGAAGTGGTCGAATTTGAAATATATTTTTGATATAAAATCGCAGAGGGAGAAGCGCTATGGGTGAAAAAATTGGTGGGATTGCAATACTTTTCACATTATTGACGGTTTCGTCATCGCCGTATCCGCTTATTTTGATTTTGTGTTATGTGATTCACGAGGGTGGGCATATATTTTTTGCCAAAATTTGCGGAGTTAAACTGCGAAAATTTAAAATAAATTCCTTTCGACTCAAAATTTCCTATGATTTTGAAAGTGTTTCTTATAAGAAAGAATTACTTGTTTCTCTCGGTGGAATAATTTTTAATTTTGTATTTTTAATGTTTCCTTTGGCTTTTGATTTTAGAAAAAGCGAAGGCATTGTTTTCTATATCTTATGTAACGCATCATTGGCACTTATGAATTTATATCCCGTTTCAAATCTTGATGGTGGTAGGGCGTTAAAGTGTATATTACTATTGATTTGCAGTGAAGATAAAGCATCGAAAATTTACAATAAAATTTCCGCTTTTGCGGTAGGAATACTTTGGGTTTTTGCCGTATATTTACAGTTGGTTTTTGACTCAAATATATCATTATTTTTCATTTCGGTCTTTTTGCTCGTTCAAATTTGCTTTTCAAGTGAAAAAATATGCAAAAAATAGAATATTTTTTTAAATAACTATTGCACATTACTTTATAATTTGTTATAATTCTATTGATCTGCATGTAAGGACGAAAAAAGAGGATTTTTGTTTTTGTAGGTCGAATCTGCGAAAGAACGGGGATAGAAATGAACGAAAAAAAGATCATTGAGTTAAAAGGCGTTGGTAAGTCCTTTGACGGCGAGATAATACTTGACAGTATAGATCTTAATGTTTACGAGAAGGAATTTATCACATTGCTCGGTCCGTCCGGTTGTGGAAAGACAACTACACTAAGAATTATAGCGGGATTTGTCACTCCAGACTGTGGCGAGGTAATGTTTGACGGTGAATTGATTAACGATCTACCGCCATACAAACGCTCGGTAAATACTGTGTTCCAAAAATACGCATTATTTCCGCATCTTAATGTTTATGAAAACATTGCTTTTGCTCTTCGATTGAAAAAAGTATCTGAAGAAGAAATTTATGAACGCGTAGAAGAAATGCTCACTATGGTAAACCTTAAAGGTTTTGAGAAAAGAGATGTCAATTTGTTATCAGGCGGACAGCAACAAAGAGTTGCTATTGCAAGAGCGTTGATTAACAAACCGCGTGTTTTGTTACTTGACGAACCTTTGGGAGCGCTTGACCTCAAACTTCGTAAGGATATGCAAAATGAGCTTAAAAATATACAAAGAAAAACAGGCATTACTTTTATTTATGTAACTCACGACCAAGAGGAAGCGCTTAGCATGTCCGATACAGTCGTTGTAATGGCGGACGGAAAGATTCAACAAATTGGCACTCCTACCGATATTTATAATGAGCCGGAAAATGCTTTTGTTGCTGATTTTATTGGAGAGAGTAACATAATTGACGGCGTAATGCTTGATGACTATAAAGTTAGATTTTCAGGACAGGAGTTTGAATGTCTCGATAAAGGATTTGATAAAAACGAGTCTATCGATGTTGTAATCCGTCCAGAAGATGTAGATGTTGTTTCTCCCGAGAAGGGAATGCTTTGCGGAATTGTAGATTCGGTTACATTCAAAGGCGTTCACTATGAGATTATCGTTACCATCAATAATTTTAAGTGGATGATACAATCTACCGATTATGTTGCACCCGCGCAAAAAATTGGGCTATACATTGAGCCTGATGCTATTCACATAATGAAAAAATCTGAATACTCAAATATGTTTGGCGATTACTCATCCTTCAGTGATGAACTTGAAAAGTTATCCGATATTACCGAGGAGGAAGAGTAAGAGAATGAACAAAAAGGGCATAATTCAAAAAGCAATGGCTGCTCCCCATGTGGTATGGGCGGTATTGTTTATAATTGCACCGCTTCTTTTTGTAGTGTATTACGCCTTTACTGATAAAGAAGGCAATTTTACATTTTCAAATGTTTCTGAACTTGCACAGGCAAGTTATCTTGAAATCTTTTTGAGAAGTGTATGTTTTGCTTTCTTGGCGACGGTTTTATGCTTGATCATTGCATATCCGATTGCATATTTTATGACCAAGACAAGCCCTAAGACTCAAAAAATTCTTATTATGCTTGTTATGCTTCCTCAATGGTTGAATTTCCTTATTAGAACTTACTCTTGGATGGCAATTCTTGAGGATACTGGTATCATAAATAGCATTCTTGATGCAATTGGCATAGGACCGATACATATGATAAATACATCAGGTGCGGTAATCCTTGGAATGGTATACAATTACCTTCCTTACATGATAATTCCACTTCACTCGGTTATGAGCAAGATTGACACAAGACTTCTTGAAGCGGCATCTGACCTTGGTTGCAGTCCGTTTAAGGTATTGACAAGTGTCGTTGTTCCATTAAGTATTTCGGGAATTATTTCCGGTGTTACAATGGTATTTGTGCCGTCAATTAGCACATTCTATATTTCTCAAAAACTTGGTGGTGGAAACTTCGATCTCATAGGAGATACGATAGAAAGACAGTTCCAAACTGCATATAACTATAACCTCGGTGCTGCTATGTCGCTTGTGCTTATGATAATTATCATGATAAGCATGGCAATAATGAATAAGTATTCAGGCGAGGATGACGGAGGTGTAGTGGTATGAGAAAGAAAACTTTTGGAAACATTTACACCATTTTATGCTTTATCTTTCTTTATATGCCAATTGCGGTGCTTATTTTGTATTCCTTCAACTCATCAAATAGCACAAGCGGATTTGAAGGATTTTCCCTCAAATGGTATAGAGAATTATTTAGCGATTCGGCAACACTTAATGCGCTTAAAAACACACTTATTCTTGCGATTTTGTCTTCCGTTATAGCGACTTTGATAGGAACAATGGCGGCATATGGTGTGTTTAAGATGAAAAACAAATATCTTAAAAGCGGAACGATGTCTGTTACAAAAATACCGATGATGAACCCTGAAATCGTCACAGGTATTTCTATGATGCTGTTGTTTGTATTTGTTGGAGTTTTGGTAGGACAAAAGGCAAGTCTTGGTTTTGGCACAGTGTTAATTGCGCATATAACCTTTAATTTGCCATACGTAATCCTTTCTGTTTTGCCTAAGTTTAAGCAAATGGATAAGAGCCTTCCCGAAGCAGCGCTTGACCTTGGTTGCACCCCTGTTCAATCATTTTTCAAGGTTGAACTTCCTCAAATTATGCCCGGCATAATTTCGGGATTGATTATGGCTTTTACTTTGTCACTCGATGACTTTGTAATCAGTTATTTTACAATAGGTAGTGGATTTGAAACGCTTCCTATTAGAATTTATTCAATGACGAAAAAACGCGTAACTCCTGATATGTATGCGCTTTCGACATTGATATTTGTATCGATACTTGTATTGCTTGTTGTTTCTAATCTTGTTTCGGATAAAAACCGAGATAAGATGAGCAAAAAGGCTAAAAAGATAACCAAAATCGTTGTTAGTTCGGTTTTTGGCGCAATCGCTTTGATTACTCTTATTGTATTCATTTCTACGGCAGGAACAAAAACTGTTCAACTCAATGTTTATAACTGGGGAGAATACATTTCCGACGGCAGCGAGGATTCATACGATTCGAATGCTGAGTTTGAAAAGTATTACGAGCGACTGCATTATGAAAAATACGGAGAAAAAATAAAAGTTCAGGTAAATTATACTACATTTGCAAGCAACGAAGACCTTTATGCAAAGTTAAAGAGCGGTGCGAGTGGATACGATGTAATCGTTCCGTCCGATTATATGATTGAACGCTTAAAAGCGGACGGACTGTTGTTACCGCTAAATCTTGACAACATTCCTAACTATGAGAACCTTGGTGATCAGTTTAAAAATCCATTCTATGACAATGATCCAAACGAAAAATATTCCGTAATGTATACCTATGGAATAATCGGTATTATTTATAATAAAGATAAAATGGATCCTGCCGATCTTGAAAAAATAGAAAATGGTGAAGCTGGATGGGAACTCCTTTGGGATGAAAAGTATGCAGGTCAAATCTTGCAGTTTAACAATGCGCGTGACGCTTTTGGAACGGCAATGTATGCTCTTGGAATTGATGTTAATAATGCAACTCCTGAAGAATGGAAAATGGCATTTGAAAAATTAAAGGCTCAAAAGCCACTTGTTCAAAGTTATGTTATGGATGAAATCTATAACAAAATGGAAGGTGGAGAGGCAACACTCGCTGCATATTACGCAGGCGACTGTCTATCAATGATCGTAAATAATGAATCACTTGGATTCTTCTATCCAAAGAATGAAAATGGCGAATATGTAACTAATATATATGCCGACGCTATGTGCATTCCTGTTGGTGCGGAAAACAAGGAACTTGCGGAAATCTATATTGATTTTATGCTTAGTGAAGAGCACGAGGCTGCAAGGGCGAATGCGGAGTTTATTTATTACGCATCTCCAAACACGACAGTTGTTTCAAATCCTGATTATATTGATTATCTTGGCGAGGATTACGAACTCATTTACGATCCTAATTTCGATTCTCTATATGGCGACGGCTCTCAAACATATCTTGAATATATGTTTAATACATATGCTTATAGAGATATGAATGACGAAAACAGGGCAACTCTAAATCGTCTTTGGGAAGAGTTGAAAGTGGATTCAACATCGTTTAATGGCGGAATTTATATTATTTGCATCGTAATTGCACTCTTAATAGTCGCTTTTGGTATTTACAAATATATTCAAAAGAGACAAAGAAGAAGACTTTATTGGAAAAATCCAATAGTAAAAAAGCAATCATTCGAGTTCACATCAACGATGTCTAAAATATCTATTCCTTCCGAATTAAAAGAAAAGAATGATGAACAAAAATAAAAAATACGCTCCGCAATGGAGCGTATTTTTTATTCTATGTCGGTGTTATTTTGCTTTCTTCGTTTTTTCTCATCTTGGTCGATAAAATCGGGATGAAATCCATCAACTTCACCACGCTGTATTGCTCCCATAATTCTATGATATAAACCGCTATGCTCACGCTCGAAAGGTTCTAAAAAGGCCTTCATTTTGGCTCTCTCAGTATGACCGTCGGCAGGACAGGGCGCTTTATATATAGGTAAGTTTTCATTTGTTGCAAATGCTTTTATTTCGCTTTCGTGAGTGTAGATAAGCGGACGAATCATCGTAATATCTTTTATTGATAAATAGGTGACGGGACGAAAACAACCGATTCTACCTTCAAAGAATAAATTTAGCATAAATGTTTCTACAACATCGTCAAAGTGGTGGCCAAGTGCAATTTTGTTGCAACCGAACTCTTTAGATGCGTCGTGTAATGCACCGCGCCTCATTCTTGCACATAGAGAACAAGGACTTTTTTCTTTTCGGACATTGAAAATTATTTCATATATTTGAGTGGGGACAACATGGTATTCAACATCAAGTTCAGCACACAATTTTGCTATTTGAGAAAAATCGGAATCCTTGAAGCCCATATCAATAGTAATTGCTACAAGGTCAAATTTTTGTTTCAAGAATATTCGCATTCTTGCAAGCGCGCATAAAAGAGTAAGAGAATCTTTACCACCGGAAATTCCAACGGCAATTCTATCGCCATCTTGTATCATATCGTATTCTTCGACAGCCTTTCTTGTGTGGCTTAATATTCTTTGAATATTTTTAAATTCTTTCATATAGTAACCTCTTTTATGATAAATGAATAAAATGAAATCAGGAATGAAGGGGGATAATATGGCAATAAAAATTTACATTGATCAAGGACATAATCCAAGAAGCCCGAATACAGGCGCGGAGGGAAATGGATTTGCCGAGCAAGACATAACTTATGAAGTAGGACAAAGACTTGCAACTTTGTTGGGTAATAATGGGAATTTTGAAGTTAGAGTTTCGCGTCCTACCGAAAACACACAACTCGGAACATCAAATGCATCAAGTTTACAGGCAAGAGTAAATGGCGCGAATAGTTGGGGTGCGGATTATTTTATAAGCATTCATACAAATGCTTCTTCATCAGTATCGGCAAGCGGAAGCGAGGCGCTTGTTTATAATGTCCCGTCAATAGCCGAAGAACTTGGAGAGGATATATTAGTTGGTCTTAATAATTCCACGGGATTGAGAAATCGAGGAATTAAAGTTCGCCCTGGACTTTATGTGTTAAGAAAAACGAATATGCCTGCGGTGCTTATTGAAATAGGATTTATTTCTAATCCCGGTGATGCAAGTTTGATGGCGAACAATCCGGAACTTTTCGCAAGGGGAATATATGATGGTATTTTGCGGTTTTTAAATCTATAACATTCAACATATTCTATCATAAAATAACGAACAAATCAACAATATTTTTTCGTTACAGGCAATTTTTGTAAAAATAAAAGCAAATGAATATAATATTCAAAAAATCTCATAATTAGATTGAGAGGTGATGAAATGAAAACAGATACTGTCAATCTATTAATGGAATGTAATGCGGGTATCAAAATGGGTGTTTCTTCAATTGAGCGAGTGTTACCATATGTAAAGGACGAACGCTTAAAAAGAACGCTTACGGCATCAAAGAATGAACATGCGGTTTTAGGTGATGAAACTCATAAGTTACTATTGAAACACAAAGCCGATACAAAAGAACCGCATATTATGGCAAGAATGATGAGTGATATGAAAATCCGCGGTAAAATGATGATGAGCGGAAGCGACAAAACAGTTGCTGATGTTATGACCGACGGCTGTAATATGGGTGTCAAATCGTTATCAAAGTATCTTAATGAATATAGCGGTGCGGATATGAGTTCTCGCAGTGTTGTGCATAGACTTATCAATGTCGAACAGGCATTAAACGATCAAATAAGGCAATATTTATAAAAGAAACGGGATGCAAAGCATCCCGTTTTAGTTTCATTTGTAGAATTTAAGTATTAGACCGACAGGAATGATTTTTGATGCCAAACGAACTGCTTTTATTGAAAAAGTAGGAGAATAAACTTTCTTTTTCTTTTTTGATGCTTTTAAAGAACCGATAGCCACTTTACTTGCGGAAATCAAGTGTTTCTTTTTATATTCTTTTACATTTTCAAGTCCTGAAAAGAAGTCGGTATCAACAGGACCGGGGCAAACCGCAGTTACATATATTTTCTTTTTTGAGAGTTCTTTTCCTATTGCTCGTGAAAGATTAATTACAAATGATTTTGATGCGGAATAAACTGAGAATCCAGGTTGTGGCAAGAAACCCGCACCCGACGCGATTTCGATAATTCTTCCATTTTCACTCATATATGGAATAGCGATACGATTAAGCACGGCAAGAGAAGAACAGTTTACAGAAATGGTTTTTTCAATTTGATCAAGTGTCAAAACTTCCAAATCTCCGTTATATCCAACTCCTGCTGAACATACGAGGTATTTTATGTTTGGCTTTTCATTTTTTAGTGCTTCTTCGATTGATAAAAGTGGAGAGTGCTTACTAAGGTCGGTATGGAAAATTTTAGCGCTTGTTTTAAACTCGTATGATGGTGTGTTTTTGCCACAAATTAACCATAATTCATCAAGACCATAAGAGTCGAGAAGTTTGGCAATTTCGAGTCCAATTCCACGGGAAGCACCGCTAATTAACGCTATATTCAAAAAAACACCCCCTGAATTTCTAATATATATTATTTTATCATTAAAAAAGACACAGGTCAAGTATATTTTTCTTGAATTTACTCAAATAGTGTGATAAAATAGATTTAATAATAGCGTTAGGGGGAAATATGGACGAGTTTTTGAATGACGGACCGAGTATTAAAGACTATGTTTTGGCGGATGAAAAACTTTTGTGGACAGGAAAACCTGTTAAGAAAATAAAACTTTTACCATCGGAAAAGATAGTCATGATTTTTGGCGCATTTTGGACGGTGTTTTCCGCTTTTTGGATTACAATGGCATACGTTGGAGCAACTGATACGGAAAACGATTCTATGGCGAATATATTACCATTTTTTGGATTACCATTTTTGCTTGTGGGATTATATCTTATGATAATATCACCTATAAGAGCGAAAATAAAGCATAAAAGTTTGGAATATGCTCTGACAACTAAAAGAGTTATGATTTTTTATAATGGTAAGCGCCAAATGCTTATAACCTTCAAATACAACGAAATACATAATATAAGTTTTGGTTGCGATGAGGAAGGGGTTGGAGTTGTTACCTTTTTAAGTGTATTTAATACAAGCGTTAGAGGGGACAAACTCAAAATTAGAAGCCGTCGCACCGCTGAAACGGTTTATGGTTTTTATAATATTGATAATGTGAAAAAAGTATATAGAATTTTTTGCGAACGAATAGGAGAAAAATAACAATGAAATGCGTGCATCTTGATTTTCACACAAGCCCGTTTATTGAAAAAATAGGCGAAGAATTTAACAAAGAGGAGTTTACTAAAACTCTAAAAGAATCAAAGGTTGATTTGATAACCGTTTTTGCAAAGTGCCATCACGGATACTCTTATTATCCAACAAAAATAGGCACAGTTCACCCACATCTTAAATTTAACCTTTTGAAAGAGCAAATTGAGGCTATTCACGATGCAGGAGCGAAAGCCCCTATCTATATCACGATGGGTTGGAGCGAGAAAGATGCTACTGAGCATCCTGAATGGCATCACCTTGATTTTTGGAATAAGGGTAGACTTACTTTTGGTTTTAATGGCGGAAAGTTTAACGAGCCTGATGACACACCTCTTAGCGATTGCTCTTGGATAACACTTTGTCCTGTTGGGCCTTATAAAAAATATCTCGAAGACATAACAAGAGAAGTTTGCGAACAGTTTGCCCCATCTGATGGAATTTTCTATGACATTTGCTTTATGAGAGACGCATGTGCTTGCGATAGTTGTAGAGCGGGAATGAAAGAAATGGGGCTTGATCCTGACAATTATGAGGATGCAAGAAAATATTATAGAATTAAGCGTATTGAACTTATGAAGGACCTTACCGGAATTGTTCACGAATATGCAAAAGATGCGCCTGTATTTTATAATGGTGGTGCTGATATGAACCGTCCTGAGTATGCGCCGTATCAAACCCATTATGAACTTGAAGATTTGCCAACTGCTTGGGGTGGATACGACCTTATGCCTCTTCGTGCTAAGTATTTTGAAAAATTTGGAAAAATTTTCTGGGGTATGACAGGAAAGTTCCATCATGCTTGGGGCGAATTTGGTGGATTTAAAAATAAAGACGCACTCAAATACGAGTGTGCGGATATGGTAAGTATAGGTGCTTCTATGTCTGTTGGAGACCAACTTCACCCTTGCGGAAAACTTGATGAAAGCACATACGCAGTTATCGGACACGTCTTTGATTATGTAAGCAAAATTGAAAAGTATTCTGAAAATACTAAGGCATACACTGATATTGCACTTTGGATGAGCCATTCAAATGCTTCGGATATGGGATGCTCTAAAATGCTACAAATAATGCATTTGGACTTTGATGTTGTTGAGAGTGGAGAGGATATTTCAAAATATCAATGTGTTGTTCTTCCTGATAATGTAAAATTCACAAATGATGATAAAAAGCGTATAATAGATTTTGTAGGCAATGGTGGAAAGATAATCGCAAGCGGAAAGAGTATTTTTGATGAACTCGGAATTGTGTTAAAGGGTCATTCAGGTTCTGATAAGGACTTTATCTCTTGCGAAATTGATGAGATAAAAACACCGTTTTTGAGTTATTCGAGTGCATATGTTGTAGAAAGCGACGGAGAAGTCTTGGCCCGTGTGCATGAGCCGTATTTTAATAGAACATACGGTCATTATTGTAGCCATAAAAACACTCCGTTCAAGCTTGAGCCGGCTGATTATCCGGCGCTAATCAAAAAAGGAAATGTTTTATACTTTGCACATCCCGTTTTTGAAGCGTACGACCAGTCAGGAAGCTATGTGCTTGAAAGATATATCAAAAAAGCATTTGATACAATTTATGACAGATATATAAAAACCGAAAATCTTCCGTCCTGCGGTAGAGTAAGACTCAGAAGAAGCGAAAGCGATAATTTCTTTGCACTTCATGTTCTTTACGCACCGCCTGTAAATCGTGGAAATGTTTGCTTGCTTGAGGATTTTCCAACTCTGCATAATGTTAAATTCGCTCTCAATCTTGACAAAAAAATTAAGTCTATAAGACTTGAACCAAGCGGAAATGAGATCGAATTTAAGCAAAACGGAAACGAGGTTACATTTGAAATTGAAGCGATGAGTTTACATCAGCTTGCAATTTTATCTTGGTGAATTTCATTTTATCACTTGACTTATATTGCAAATGGTGGTATAATTAAATTACTTTAATAAAGGAGGAATTCTCAATGAAGACACTTAGAATTGTTGCTTTGGTGCTCGTTCTTGCTATGTCTGTTATGATGCTTGCTTCTTGCTCTAAATACAACTCAATTAAGAGCGATTTTGAAGACGCTGGTTACACATTGCAAAACGAAGACAACGAAAAGACAGGAACTGTAACGACTGATGATGGTGAACTTACTTACACCATTCATACTTTCCAAAAGGAAGGCGAAGGTTTCTTGGGTGGAATCTCATCCGCTTTGTCAACCGCTATAGTTTGGGAATTTGAGTCTGATAAAGATCTTGCTAAAGCAATGGCTGAAAATGAAGATATGAAAGATCTTCTTACAAAAGCTCAAGAGTCAGAACTTGTTAACGGAAACTGTTTCCTTATGACAATCAATCCTGATGCTATTGAAATTTTCAACCAATCCAAATAATTAATAAAAACGAGAAGGATTTCCTTCTCGTTTTTAATTTGTGCAAAACAAAAGCACTGCGATTGCAGTGCTTTTATTGTTTTAAAGTTCTTCAGCGGTTGTTTGGAGTCTTGAAGAGAGAACATCGAGATTTCCATTTCTCATACGGATTTCATCAATAAATTCTTTTTCAAGTTTTTCATCCTTTAAAGTAACCGAATATGTAAGACGGAACATAGTTCCAAGATTTCTTAATTTTACTTTGGTCAATACTGCATCGGTTGTATATTTCTTGAATAAATCATCAAAGAGAGTAGTGTAATCGAGGTTTTCAGGAATTGTGATTTTAAGAGATCTTCTCTTATCGTTAATAACACCGAATTTTGTAAGAGAGAAGATAAAGTTAAGACCTTCAACAACTACCACAAGAATAACTGCAATTCCGACAAATCCAAGACCGAGTGTAAGACCAATTGCCATTGCGAGGAAAATGTGTGTTATTTCCTTAGCAGTTCCTTGTGCGGAACGGAATCTTGTAAGAGCGAATACACCACCAACAGCAACGCCGGCACCGATGTTTCCGTTTACAAGCATAATGAGAACTGCAACGATAGCGGGGAGAAGTGCGATTGAAACTACGAGGTTTTTGGAAAATTCACTTTTGAACATGTAGCAAAAAGCAACTGCCAATCCGAGAATAACCGCGACTGCGATACAAATCCAAAAATCGCTAACCTCTATTGTGGCATTTTTAAGTCCTGTATATGCGTCGTATCCTGGGTTGATTCCAACAGGATTTTCCACAGAGGAATTGTAAAAGATACTTTGTAGAAATTTTGTCATTTTATGTAACTCCTATTTTTCGTAATCATTCGTGTAAATGCTGTTCCAACCTTGGAAAAAGATCTTGTATAAATCTTTAATTCGGAAAGAACACTAACAAGCCATAAAGGAAGAGCAGTAGGGACTTTTACTTCCATAAGAACATGCTTATCGGGAAGAAGTTGTTCCCCGTATGAACCTTTTGTTAAATCTAAATCGTAATTTCTCCAAGTCAAATTTCTATCGAATGTTATACGAAAATCACGATCTTCCTTGCAAAAAAACGCGCTTCTATCATATGAAATGTAGATGCGAGGTGCAAGTCTGTTTTGATAAAATCTTATGAAATATTTGAATTCCTTTGAGATTTGAGTTGGTTCATCAACATCGATTTCATCGGCTAAAAATTTCAAAGATTTTTCAAGTGGCATAGTTATTCGCCGTTTATATACGGTGCCGTCATATTTTTTCTTAACTTCAACAAAACCCAAGGCATCATCGGTAGGAATACCATAAGTTCTAAGTCTTAATTTTTCCTTATATACCGGTTTTTCGATAGATCGGGTGATGAGCAAATAATCGGGGGTGTCGTAATAGAGATTACAAATTGTCGTTTCGCCATATTCGTCAGGGTCAAAACGCTTGTCAATCTCTTCCTTGATGCGAAGGAATTGCTCTTCGGTTAATAAAAACTTTTTTTCAAGTCTATTAAATGTTAACTTTGTGCCCAAAGCCATTCCCCCTTTCATACATAGACATTTTATCACATAATATACATTTTGTCAATGAAAAAGAGTTCGAATTTGTTAAAATATTATAAAATATTGATATTTAAGCCGATTTTTATGTATCAAAGATACAAATTAAGGGGATTTTGAATATAAAAATCGCGCAAGATGTGAAAATTGGTTTTTGCTATTCTATCAAAAATATTGAAAAATTAACTTTTTTGTGGTAAAATAGATTTAAAGACAGTATATGGAAGGAGGCGGATGTATGCAAGGAATGATAGAGTATTTAAAATGGAGAGGCGATTTGTCTTTTGATAAAGCACCGCAAAATGAAATAGACGCATTAATTTTATCCGAAATTTCATATATTCCGTTTGAAAATGTTGTTCCTTCATTGTCAGAAAACAAAATAGTTACTTTGTCTGAGGCTTGTGACACTTTTTTTAAACTTCACGGAGAAGATTTTTCGCTCGGTGCTATTTTGCCTAAGGAAATTTTAATTCTTTTTAAGGAATGTGCAAAAAGCAAACGATTTTCGCAAGTTGAACTTTGGGGATATGTTAGCGAAATATCATTAGAGAGCGAAAAACAGTTTTCTGCTATTTCCGTATCGTGTGGTGACAAAATTACATATGTAGTTTACCGTGGAACTGACGATACATTAGTAGGGTGGAAAGAAGATTTAAATATGGCGCTTTTTACACCTATTCCATCTCAAACGCGTGGAGTTGAATATCTTGATGAAATTGCGAGAAAAACGAAGGACAAATTGATTGTTACAGGTCACTCCAAAGGCGGAAATATTGCGGTATATTCGGCGCTTATGGCTAAGGAAAAAGTGCAAAAAAGAATACAGAGTGTTTACAGTCTTGACGGTCCTGGGTTTAGAGAGGATTTTGTAAATTCAGTAAAAGACCGCAAGATTACGAAACAAATCATAACGATTTTGCCTACAAAGTCTGTTGTTGGAAGAATTTTTGACATTATTGGTGACCATAAGATAGTAAAGAGCATTGATAAGGGGCTACAACAACACAATGCTTTTACATGGGAAATTTTGGGTGCAAATTTTGTGTTTGCGGATCATTTTGAAAAACCGAGCGATAATTTTCACGAACTCTTGAAACTTTGGGTTGCAAAAATGACACAGGAGCAACGGCACGAGTTTATTGAGTCGTTTTATAAGATTGCAACATCAAACGATGCTACAACGCTCACCGATATAACCAATCAAAAGATGAAATTTATTATAGGGCTTATAAAATCCGAGGGGAGCAGCAAAAAAGCGATTTTTGATGCTGTGTTTACACTTATAAAAGAAAAAAATGCTTTCAGTAGTGCCGAGAAAAAGGCAAACAAGGAAAAGAAAATTGCTAAGAAAATAGAAAATAAAAAAGAGAAGCAGGCTGTGAAAAAGAAGCCTACCGAATAATGTAAAGTAAAAAGAGTACGATGGAAGTCGTACTCTTTTATCGGTTGGAATAGGTTGCCACAAACGGTCATTTAAAAATGCATACATTCATAACAGCTTTATACCCTAAATCGGTAGAATTGAAGCTTCCGCTTCTATTTTCATTGGGGGTGAAAGGGGTTTGGGTATCATCAACAGGCAGAGCTCCTCGTTCGAGCGCGGAATTTGTTACAAATTTGAAAGCATATTGATATAGTTCTTCGTTTTCATATTCGGGTAAAAAGGATGTTATTATACAATTATTGATTGTAAATCCATGCGCACTTTGCAATCCACCGTCGCTAATTCCAATCAACGAATTATTTTTGAATATGCCAAACATAAATACGGAATGCTCTGTGTTGCCCATGACATCTCTTTGGTATAATTCGTTTTCTAAATATTTCAGGCGTGGTGACTGATTTTTGTCCGCGGGATGCTTCTGAAAAAAGAATTTTTTGACAGTCGAAAAATCTTCGTATTTAATTAGACGCATTGAGATACCTTCAAGAAAAGGAAGGGTGTACGAGTCAGCTGTGTATATATTGATTTGACGACGAAAGATGCCGTTAACGAGTACACCTCGTTTTTTTAGCTCGTCCATTATGATTTGATCGGGCTCTGATGTTAATAAGACCATATCAAAGCGTTGATCGGAGAATGTTTTCTTATACTCAGCTATTTTGTCCCAGTCATTGCAAATAATATCTCCCTCAAAGCGATTATCCCACTCCGAAAACCAAACAAAGCCGTTTTTGAAGCTTTCTCCGTCGTATAGAGCGACTCCGCCGTTGATACGGAAGCAAATTGCGGTATATCCGTAGCGAAGAGGATCGGTTTCTAACAAATAGTCAATTATTTCATCGCTATCTGCAATTTTAAAGCTTTTGAATTCATGTAAAAGCCGTGCGCCGATTGTATCGTTATGAAAATCGCCGTAATGCAATTCTGTTTTTTTGTTTCTTTCTCTGTATTCGCTCGGGGAGATGCCGTATTGATTTTTAAATGCTCTTGAGAAGCTTTCATGCGCCTCATAACCGCATTCCAAGGCAATGTCAAGAATGCTATTGCTTGTTAATCTTAGAAGCTGTGCTGCATTTTTTAAACGGCTGAAGCGGACATATTCCATAATGTTAAATCCAGTATGCGCAAAGAAAACACGATTGAAATAATCGGTAGAAAATCCTGCATGAGAGGCTATATCATCAATCGTAATGTCGTTTTTTGCACTTTCAGCTTGTATATAATTTAGTGCCTTTGTAATAAGCTCGCTATTTTCCATATAAATAGCCCTCCAATTTTTAGTTTCAAACATTCAGCTGTATATTTGTAATGCCATTATATCATGTTGATATGAATTTGTCTTGACAGAAAACGCTGAATTTAGAAGGCATACCTATGAGGTTTAGGTATGCCAAAAATTATGTTTTTACTAAAGGTTGTTTTTTATATAAGCTAATGATTTTTTGAGCTTTTCAAGATCTATTCCGTAAGGTTGCATAACGGGGGATTCGAGCGTTATGGTATTATCATAATTTTTTGTTTTTAATGATGAGAATATATAATCGAAGTCGATAACTCCCTCGCCTGGATGGAGAATAGGACGGATTTTTGAAAAGTCTCTCGGATAAGAAGAATAGTCGCTTATATGTATGTGTTTTATATGATTCCAAACGATATTAGAAGTTAATATTGTTTTTATCTCATCGTGGAAAGCGCCAAATCTTGTGTCAAACGTAAAGTCGAGCGAAGGGAAAGTGGTGAGCATTTTGAGCCAATTTTGCAATCCTGAGTGAGTTGTGCAAGGTATATTTTCGATAAGCAGTGTTAAATTGTGAGATTTTGCAATATCGATGAATTTATCAAGCGTAGAAATATTGTAATTAACATTAAAATCACTTTTTACACCGCCCCAAAGATGAAAAACCATTTTATCGCTACCAATTTTTTGTCCCGTTTCGCAATTTATTTTGAAAAGTTCAAGAGATTTGTTTGTCGAGTCGGTTGTGCAGTCGGAGAGAAGCACTCCTACATCTTTTTCACAGTGAATAATAGGCGCAGGAGCATGGCTTTGTATAACTGTTTTTGTTATTGCGTCCAAATGATCATAGTAGTAAGGAATCATCATAAATTCCATACCTGAAATTAGTCCATCTTCAATTAGTTTTGGAATGTGATTTCCGATAAGTGAAAAATCGTAGTTACATATTCTTCCAACAAGAGCCCCCGTGGAGCAAAGCAGTTTTGGCATAAAATCACCTCTTTTGATAGATTTTAACACAAGAAACAAAAGTTTTCAAGTCAAGAAACGGCTTTTTTTCAAAAAAGTCTTTTCAAGTCGCAACTTTTATGGTAATATATTTATATTAAATGAAATAAACGAGGGAAATAATGCAAAATATAGAAATTAGTCTTATTTATCCAAATAGCGAAAAAATTATCGAGTTTGAAAACGGTAAAGATCGCGTAAATATTTCAAATGAGGTTCTTGAACAACTTGAACTTGATTCTTTGATTGATTTGAAAAATAGTTTTCTTGGAGATTATTTTTCAACCGATCCCGAAATCATCAAATATAGGCAACAGGTTTTTGCAGATTTGGTGGAGAATGAAGAACTTTGTGATGTTTTGTTGAAGGCTACTCCTATTTTATACGATATTGCCGAAATAAGAAAGATGTCACAAGATACTGAGCCAAGTGAAGGGTATTTGTATAGCATAACCGAGATAGAATTGTATATTTCTGTCATGGAACTTTTATCAAACGGTTTGTATTCAATGATTGATAACTTCAAGAGTGAAGCACTTGTTAATTTTGCGAAGGTTATAAAGGAACTCACTCAAAGTGAGTATTATATCGATCTTAACCAAAAGATGAAGGAACTAACATCGCGCGTCAGAGAAGTAAAGAGCGTTACGATAGGTGTAAATCTTGACTCGAAACTTCGCCCTGATGTTGCCGGAGTTTTAAGTGTTAACAATGAGAAGTTTAAGTCGGGAGAATTACTTGAAAAAATTCTTAGACTTGATTTCAAAAACGATGAATACACTTGTATTGCTCCTCTTGTTCCTTTTAAAAAAGGACAAAGCGACAACCAACAAATCGCTTTAACGAATGCTTTTAATTATGCGCTAAACGATATTTTTAAATCTTCTATGAAATCGTGGAAGAAGGTTGTTCAAAACTATGTTCTTGAAAATGCCGATTTTCTAATTAAACTTTTGCCCGAAATAGAATTTATGGTTAAGGGAACGGAATTTATAAAGGCATTAAAGGATACGGGAAATTCAATTTGTTTCCCAACTATTTTGCCAATGGAAGAGAAGAACTTTGACGCGAAGGGAATTTACAATCCTGTTGTTGCAACTAAACTTAATACCAAAATGGTAGATAATGATTTCACATTTGATGACAACGGAAGATTTTTCGTTTTATCAGGACCAAACAGAGGTGGAAAATCGGTTATAACATGCGCGGTTGGACTAACATTCGCTCTTGCTCAACTTGGTTTGCCTGTTCCTGCTGAAAAAGCAAAGATTAGTCCTGTTGATGCGATATTTACTCATTTTCCAACTGGATCCGAGGATACCATTGATAAAGGTAGACTTGGTGAGGAATGTGCGCGATTGGACGATATTTTTGGAAAAGTTACCGAAAATAGTCTTGTGCTTCTTGATGAATCTTTATCATCGACTGGTTCGTTTGAGGGCGCATATATAGCATCTGAGGTGCTTTGCGGTTTTTCTATGGCTAAGTGCCGAGGAATTTTTTCAACGCATTTGCACGAACTTTCATCAATGATTAATGATATTAATCAAAAGTGCGTTTTGTCAGGTGGGACAAGTATCGACACGCTTGTTGCTGGAATGGAAGAGGGACAAAGGAGTTTTAAAATCACACGCGCTAAACCTGACGGAAAAAGTTATGCAAAAGACATTGCCGATAAGTATGGAATTTCGCTCGAACACATACTAAAAAAGATTAATCAAAAATAATTTAAAAAATAATTTAAAAAATTTAAAATTACTATTGCAATTCTAAAAATACTGTGTTATAATACTAAGCGTGAATTTTGGTAGTATACTTTTTTCTACTTAATGGAGGTGTAAAAAATGGCTAAGTGTTCTATCTGCGGAAAAGGCGTTACATTCGGACACAATGTATCTCACTCAAACCGTAAAACTAACAGAGCTTGGAAACCAAACATCAGAAGAGTAAAGGCTGTTGTAGACGGCTCCAACAAAACTGTAAATGTATGCTCTCGTTGCCTTCGTGCTGGCAAGGTTGTTCGTGCAATCTAAGTTTTTGAATGTTGAATAAAAAGACCGTTTATGCGGTCTTTTTTTCATACCTATTTACTTGTGAGAAAAAATATGCTATAATATTTTAAAAAGTATTGAAAGGAGAACGAAAAATGAAGATTTTTGTAAGTGAACTTATTTCCAATGAAGTGGCTAAAAAAACAAACATACCCGTTCTTCCTTTAAAATCGTTTGAATTGCTCGATTCTCCTGTGTCTACTCATGCGGATATGCTTATTTTTGTTATTGATAAGAAAATATTTTGTTATGAAGATTATTATTTGAATAATAAGAAGATTTTTGATGATGCCGAAAGTGAAGGATACGAAATCGAAAGGCTAAATATAAATTGTGAAAAGAATTATCCTAACGATGTATCACTTAATATCCTTAAAATAGGAAAAACTTTATTTGCAAACTTTAAACACGCATCAAAAGAAGTTTTGAAGTATGCAATAGAGAATGGATATGATGTTGTCAATGTAAAACAGGGATATTCCGCATGCTCAACTCTTGTCATTGATGACAACACAGCCATAACCGCCGACAAGGGAATTTATGAGGCTATAAAGTCGGTTGGCAAAGACGCGACTCTTATTTCGCCAGATGGAGTAGGGATTGAAAAATATGATTACGGCTTTATCGGTGGTGCGGGATTTGTGTTAGATGGGGCGGTTTGGTTTTTTGGAGATATTCAAAAACATGCTGATTTTGGTAAAATATCTCAAAAAATTGATGAGTTGAAAATGAAAATTTTCACCATTAGAGACGGATATGTGTTTGATTTTGGGGGTGCAAAGGTGATTTGAACCCCTTTTTTAACGCTTTTTCAACTTCAAAATTGAAAAATCTTGCCTAAAAGGTCAAAAAAACGCGATTTTTTTAAAAAATATTTTAAAAAATGTTGGCAAAAACAATTACATGTGTTATAATTTAATTAACAAATAATATTTTTGCGCGTTTTTTAAAAATATATAGGAGAAACATTATGAAAGTAGCATTGGATTTTGTTGTGCATATGCTTAGGCATTTTACGATGATTACCTTTTTGGATATATTAGATGTGGTTTGTCTTTCCGCCGTTCTTTTTGTAGTTTATAAGTTCGTTAAGGAAAGACGAGCAGGAAAACTTATGGCGGGTATAGGAATACTTGCCCTTATTGGATTGATATGTGCATTGCTTAATTTGCGCTCGATGCAATATTTATTGTCGCATTTCTTTGATTTCGGAATTGTTGTATTGATTGTGATATTCCAACCTGAAATTCGTTCCGCGTTGGAAAAAATCGGTGACAACCCGATAAAGGGTGTAAAGAGTATAGGCGAAACTAAAACTTCATCTGTTGAAGAAATGATAACAATTGTGTCGAATGCGATTTTTGAACTTGCAAAAACCAAAACAGGTGCTATTATAGTTTTCGAACGCAATACAAAACTTGGTGACTATACACCATCAGGAACTGTTCTTAATGCTTATCCGAGCGTATTCTTGATAAGAAACATATTCTTCAATAAAGCCCCACTTCACGACGGTGCTATAATTATAAGAGATGCCAAAATCCATAGTGCGGGTTGTATGCTTCCGCTTACTAATAAACCTGATGTGGCAAGCGATCTTGGAACAAGACACCGTGCGGCAATAGGAATAAGTGAGGTTAGTGACTGCCTTGCAGTTGTTGTTTCTGAAGAAACGGGAGTTGTTTCTATTACTAACGAAGGACATATTTATAGAAATTTTACAAAGTCCACTATAAAAGAGAAACTCGAAGAATTCCTTCTTCAAGACAAACTCAATCAAAAGGAAAAGCGTGGTGCTAAATATAGAAACCACAAGAGACAAAAATAAGGAGATATTATGGATAGATTTTCTAAGACTACCGATATCGATATCGCTGAGGTTGCTGCCGCATCCTCTGTCACTGACACTCCCAAAAAGAGCAAGGTTAGTGCGATAATTGCTTACATGGTTTGTGTTGTGTTGGCAATATTTATTTGGTTATGGGTTATGGAAACTGATACAACTGTAATTCAAAGAGAATTTAATGATGTGCAAATATGTTCGAGTTTCTTCGATTCCGAGCCTATTGGATATACAGATATTACCGTCAAGGGCATAAGAAAGAATATAGTTGATCTTAAAGCGAGGGATTTCAAGATTGTTGAGGTTGATGGAAAGTATGAAATCTATCTTCTTGAAAATGAATCTACCGACCTTGTTTTAACAAATGAGTCTACGGCAACTGAAATTATTGTTTCGGTAAGTGAAAGATGAGAATTTTAATAGAACAGATCAAAACGGGCATCGACGCTGTCGATGATGATATATTCGAAATAGCAAAGACGCGTATCTTAAAATCACGCGTCTTTTCAAATGTATCAAATATGTATATCTATAAGCGCTCAATAGATGCACGACATAATGATAATATCAAATTTGTATCTACTGTTTGCGCCGATGTTGAATATGCAAGACAACCATCTCAACAGTTGTTAGAAAAAAACGGGATGAAGTTGTTACCTGATGAAAATATCGATTTTTCAACTGACAATCCTATTCCCAAAAAACCGCCTGTTATCGTTGGATTTGGTCCTGCGGGAATGTTTTGTGCTTTGGCGTTATCAAGAGCGGGATTAAAACCTATCGTCATTGAGCGCGGAGCAGATGTTGATTCAAGGGTGGAGTGCGTTGAGCATTTTTACAAAACCAAAAAACTTGACACTGATACAAACATTCAGTTTGGAGCGGGCGGAGCAGGAACTTTTTCAGATGGCAAACTTACAACAAGGATAAATGATCCTAAATGTGCGTTTGTTTTGTCTACATTTTGTGAACACGGCGCACCCACTGAAATTAAATACATGGCAAAGCCTCATATAGGCACGGATCTTCTGAGAAATGTAGTTAAAAATATCGATAAGGAAATTAGAAAACTTGGCGGAGAAATTATGTATAATACCAAGTTGACATCGTTTTCTGACTCGGTTATTTATACAAATAAGGGAGAAATTCCGTATTCATCATTGGTTTTAGCGATAGGACACAGTGCAAGAGATACTTACGAATATTTGCTGAATTCCGGTTTTGCAATAGAGCCGAAAGTTTTTTCAGTTGGTGTTAGAGTTGAACATTTGCAGTCTCAAATTAATGAGGCGATGTATGGTAAATATGCAAACGATAAAAGGCTTGGCTCAGCCGATTATAATGTTTCTTATCGCAAGGACAATAAAGGTGTATATTCGTTTTGCATGTGTCCGGGTGGAGAGGTTGTTTGCGCATCAAGTGAAGAAAATTCGGTTGTAGTTAACGGCATGAGCGTTCACGCAAGAGATGGAGCAAATGCCAATTCGGCAATTGTTGTTCAAGTAGATAGGGAAGATTATGGTAACTCTCCTGTCAAGGGTATCGAATTTCAACGCGAACTTGAAAAAAGAGCATTTTTGACAGCGGGGGCAAATTACAATGCGCCTGTTCAAACATTAGGCGATTTTTATGACGGAAAAGCAAGCACTGAACCTAAAAAAGTCATTCCTTCATATATGAATGGTGGAGTTAGTGTTTGCGATATGAATAAAATTTTGCCAAAATTTGTTTGTGATTATTTGAAGATTGGTTTCAATGAATTTGGTAAAAAAATAAAGGGATTTAACTCCTCGTATGTGCCGATTACAGGAGTCGAAACAAGGACATCGGCACCGCTTAGAATATTGAGAAATGAAAGGTATAGCGCTTTTTCTCATCCAAATGTTTATCCGTGTGGAGAGGGAGCAGGCTATGCGGGCGGAATAATGAGTGCAGCGGTTGACGGACTCAATGTCGCCTTAGCAATACTAAAAAAATAGAGAGTTTATATGTTGACAAAAGAGAGAAAAAATTGGAATGTAAAATCAAGTAATGTTGATAAGAATATTGTTAAAGAGATTGAATTAAATCTTGGAATAAGTGAAATTTTATCAACACTTGTATCAAATAGAGGATATAATAGCGCGGAAGCGGCACAGGCGTTTATCACCAAAAGCGACGAAAAAATGCATGATCCATTTTTGCTTAATGATATGGAAGTCGGGGCTAAACGCATTTTATCGGCGGTAGAAAATGGAGAACACATTTCTATTTTCGGAGATTATGATGTTGACGGAGTTACATCGGTTAGCATTCTTTATTTATATCTCGATAGTTTGGGTGTTAATGTAGACTATTATATTCCGAGCAGAAAGAACGAGGGATACGGTATTTCTGCACCTGCGATAGAAAAATTGGCATCTAACGGAACAAATCTTATTATCACGGTTGACACGGGAGTTACCGCCAATAAAGAGATTGAACTTGCGAAATCGTTGGGGATAGATGTTGTTGTTACCGACCACCACGAGTGTAAGACTGATTTGCCGAACGCACTTGCTGTCATAAATCCCAAAAGGCTTGACAGTGAGTATCCGTTTTCTTCGCTTGCGGGAGTTGGAGTTGTTTTCAAACTCCTTTGTGCGATTGAATTTTTGAGGACTAACGATAAAATGATTGATTGCGTTAGACGCATAGCGTATCAGTATGCTGATCTTACCGCAATTGGCACAATTGCCGATGTTATGCCGATAAAGGACGAAAATAGACTCATTGTATCGTTTGGTTTAAATAATATTGACAAAACTCAAAATGTTGGTTTAAGGGCGCTTATTGACCTTTGCCGTTCCAACGAAACAAAATCGAAGTCAAAGAGCAAGAAAAAAGTTACAGCGGGATTAATTGGATATACTGTTGCACCAAGAATTAATGCGGCAGGAAGAATAAGTGATGCAAATATTGCTGTAGAGTTATTCTTGACTAAAAATGAACAATTCGCACAAGAGCAAGCGATTAAACTTTGCGATATAAATAGGGATAGGCAGTTTGAGGAAAATAAAATTGCCGAAGAAGCCTATGAATGCATAGAAACATCGAATTATGCCGAAAGCAATGTTATAATATTAGATAATCCCAAATGGCATCACGGTATTATCGGAATAGTTGCTTCTCGACTTTCCGAAAGATACAATCGTCCTTCTATTTTGATTTCTTTTGAAGGAAACGAAGATCCGAACGATCCTGAGGCTATTGGAAAGGGTTCGGGTAGAAGTATAACCGGACTTAATTTGGTTAATGCATTGTCATATTGCGAAGATTTGCTCGAGCGATTTGGCGGTCACGAATTGGCGGCAGGATTGACTATAAAGAGGAAGAACATCGACGCTTTACGTGAGCGACTTAATGACTATGCTCAAGGATGCTTTAAGGAGTGCGCTCCTAAAAATGAGATGGATATTGATTATATTCTTTCTCCAAGCGAGGCTACATTGAATTTGGCAAGTGAACTTGATTTGCTTGAACCATGTGGCGTTTCTAATCCGACGCCTGTGTTTGCCATGACCGAATTAATCGTTGATGATATTATTCCAATAGGAATGAATAGACATTTAAAATTGGCGCTTTCTAAGGGCGGAAAGACATTTACATCAATGCTATTTTGCGTTTCACCACAGGAATTTCCGTATGAAATTGGAGAAGAAGTTGATGCTGCATTTTATTTGGAAATTAACGAATTTATGAATTCGAAAAATCTTCAATTTAATATCAAAGATATTAGATTGAGCGATAGAATTTATTTCGAAATGAACCAAGGTGAAAACGAATATCAAAAAACAAAAGACGGTAGTTCCACACTTCCAGGAGAAGAAATTGTTCCTGTAAGAGATGATTTTTCACTTGTATACAGTTTCTTGCTGAAAGAAGCGAGAGAGGGAAAAAGTAAATATTCTTACATAAAACTTCTTCACGCTTTGAAAAGAAAATATTCGGGAGTCACTCTCAATTATGTTAAGTTAAAACTTGTGATTAAGATTTTTAGAGAACTTAATATAATTTCAATAGATGAATTAGATGAATTCAGTTTTGAATTTAGAATAAACTTTTCTAAGAGTAAGACAAATCTTGAAAAGTCAAATATTTTGAAGAAGATAAAATCAATTTACGGCACTAACTAAACGACTAAAAGGAGAGATCCATGGAGGATATTCAACTAAAGCCAATTGAGAAGTTAATAGAAACACTTCAAACAAGCGGAAAAAAGTATGATTTGGAAAAAATCAAAAAAGCGTTTCTTTACGCCTCTAATATGCACGACGGTCAAATGCGTCAAAGTGGAGAAGCGTATATTTCTCACCCTATTGCAGTTGCGGAAATAGTGGCAGGTCTTGGTCTTGATACTGATTCAATATGCGCCGCCTTTCTTCACGATACAGTTGAGGATTGCCCTGAAAAAACCGATATTGATAAGATAAAAGAGTTTTTTGGAGATGATGTTGCTCTTTTGGTTGACGGAGTAACTAAAATTAAATCTATCAACATCGAGGACAAGGAAGAAACTCATATTGAAAATATTAGAAAAATGCTCCTTGCTATGTCAAAGGACATTAGAGTTATTTTCATAAAACTTTGCGATAGACTTCATAATATGCGCACTTTGTATGTTAAGAAAGACGCAAAGAGAAGGACAACTGCACTTGAAACGATGCATGTTTATGCGCCACTTGCGCATCGTCTTGGTATGCAAAGGGTAAAGCAGGAACTTGAAAATCTTGCCCTTCAATACCTTGACCCTATCGGACACAAAGAAATCAAGTCGCATATAGAGGAAAAATACGGAAGAAATGTAAATTTCATCGAAAAGTTGAAGCAATATGTAACGGAAAAACTTGAACTTACTAATATGAAATTTACGCTTGAAGGCCGTGTAAAAACTGTATACAGTGTGTATAGAAAGATGTATGACCAAAACAAGACTTTTGATGAGATATACGACTTTTATGCGCTCCGTATAATCGTTGACAGTGAACTTGATTGTTATACGGCACTTGGTATTATACACGAGATGTATAAATCAGTTCCGGGACGCTTTAAGGATTATATTTCCACACCGAAACCGAACTTGTATCAATCACTTCATACGACTGTTATCGGTAAGGACGGAATTCCTTTTGAAGTTCAAATTAGAACTCGTGAAATGCACCATGTCGCTGAATACGGTATTGCGGCACACTGGAAATATAAGAGTGGGGACAAGGCATCTTCGGACATCGATCAAAAATTAAGTTGGATTTCCAAACTTATCGATACCGAAACTGAGGTTGCGGACTCGGAAGAGTTTATGCATGCCTTTAAGATTGACATTTTCCACGATGAAACATTTGTTTTCACTCCAAAGGGAGATCTTATTGCGTTACCTCTGGGCGCTACACTTATTGACTTTGCTTATTCAATTCATACAGGTGTAGGAAATAGAATGGTAGGGGCTAAAATTAATGGCAGGATTGCGCCTATTGATACTGCGCCTCAAAACGGAGATATAGTTGAGGTAATAACCTCTAATGCCTCCAAAGGACCAAGCAGAGACTGGCTTAACATCGTAAAAACGAGTGAAGCGAGAAACAAGATTAGACAATGGTTCAAAAAGGAAAAGAGACAGGAAAACATTGTCGTTGGAAAGGCGGAAATTGATAAGTTGTTTGCTCGTCATAGAATGATTTGTAGCGAGGAAACAAAGATTGAAATTATTTCCACAATAGCCAAACGATTTGGTATGGCTGAGGCAGATGATTTGTTCAATGCTATTGGATATGGCGGAATTGCTTTGTCTAAGGTTGAACTTAAAATCCGTGATGAATACGAAAGAAATTATAAGCCTGCCGTAGAAAAAGAAATTGTCGCAATCGAACCTACCGTCACAACTTCAAAACGCCGTAAATCTACCGGTGGTGTTATAGTTGACGGAGAAGAGGGTTGCGTTGTCAAGTTTGCTAAATGTTGTAATCCTCTACCCGGAGAGAGCATTATTGGATTTATAACAAAGGGATATGGTATATCAATTCACAAATCCGATTGTCCCAATGTTAAAATTGCATATGCAAACGAGGAAAATGCAAGTAGATTTGTAAAGGCGGAGTGGGATTTACCAAGTTCAAGTTCATATAGGGCTACTTACGATTCCGCTATTCAAATTTTTGTAAATAATAGAATTTCGATGCTTGCGGAAATTTCAATGGCGCTTGCGGAGATGAAGGTTGATATTGTATCAATCAGCACTAAAAATGTTGATGATACAACGATAATGAATATGACAATATCTTGTCGTGATATAGGACATTTTAATTCGATAATTTCAAAACTTAGAGGAATTAAAGATGTTATAAGAGTGACAAGAGCGATGGGAGTAAAATGATAGCCGTAATTCAACGAGTAGAACGCGCGAGTGTTTCGATTGACGGAACTGTTCACAGTAAAATTGATAACGGACTTCTTGTTCTTCTTGGAGTAAAACAAGGAGATGATGAAAAAGACGCACAACTTCTTGTCAAAAAGATAAGCAATCTTAGAATATTTTCTGACGAAAACGGGAAAATGAATTTGAGTGTGCTTGATACTAATGGAAGTGTGCTTGTTGTGTCAAATTTTACACTTTTAGCAAATTACAAAAAAGGGAATCGCCCTGATTATATGAATGGTGCAAAACCCGATGAGGCAAATAGACTTTATGAGCGTTTTTGCGATTTGATTGGTGATATTGTGCCTACACAAAAGGGTGTTTTTGGGGCTGATATGAAAATTGATTTAATAAATGATGGCCCTGTAACGATTGTTATGGATAGCGAAGTTTTGAAATGAAAATAATTTTAGACGGAAATATAAACAGGATATATGTTCAAAGTTTATGTATGGCGTTTTTTCACGGAATTAAATTTCCAGACAATTTCGATGAGTCAACAGACGGACTTGAACTTTATTTGAAATTAGACGAAAAAGAAGAGTTTTTGAGCGTAATTTCCAAACTTTCTTGGTATAACAAAGAAGCGAAAATAGAAGAAAATTACGAATTGTCTTCAAATGAAACTGTTGAAAGAGCGCGAAAAACTGCGGTTGGACAGGCTGTTTATAAATTGTGTAAACAATTAACGGAAAAAGATGTTGATTGGGGAATTTTAACAGGGATACGCCCGTCAAAAGTTTGTTTGGAATTGCTTAAAACAAAATCGGAAAACGAGGTATTGGTGGAACTTTGTGATAAGTATTTGCTAAGCGAGGCAAAGGCAAAACTTCTTGTCAAGGTTACTCAAAATGAACATCTTGTAATGAACAAAACGGACGATTTGTCGTGCAGTTTATATATCTCTATCCCGTTTTGTCCTTCGAGGTGCAATTATTGCTCATTTATATCTTGCGCGGGCGAGAAAATGCTGAAACTTATTCCCAAATATCTCGAAAAATTGACATTGGAAATCAAAAACACAACTGAACTTATTAAGAATATGGGGTTTAGGCTTTCGTGCGTATATATCGGTGGCGGAACTCCAACTGTTCTAAACGAAGAACAACTTGAATTGCTTCTTAAAGAAGTTAATGTTTGTGTTAATGTTTCGAGTCTTGACGAATTTACATTAGAGGCGGGAAGGCCTGACACGATAACAGAGGAAAAACTCGTTCTTGCAAAAAAATACGGAGTTACAAGAATTAGCGTTAATCCTCAAACTTTAAACGATTCGGTCCTTGAAAAAATAGGTAGACATCATACCTCACAAGATTTTTTGATTTCGTTTGATAAGGTGGAAAAATCTCAAATAGATTGTATTAACACTGATCTTATTGCAGGACTTGAGGATGATGATTTTAACAGTTTTAAGAAGACGGTTGATAAAATTGTAGCATTATCACCGCAAAATGTAACTGTCCACAGTTTTTGTGTTAAAAAATCAGCACGGATTTTGCGCGATGATGCCGAAATTTACAATCAAGATGATATTGATGCTAAAAAATCGGTTGATTATGCGATTGACACTCTTCTCGGGAACGGATATGAGCCATATTATATGTATAGGCAAAAAAATACGGTTGGAAATCTTGAAAATGTTGGATATTCTAAATCAGGATTTTTTGGACTTTATAATGTTTTTATGATGTCGGATGCTCACACAGTTTTCGGAGTGGGAGCAGGGGCGACTACTAAACTTGTCAAAAATAATAACGGAAAAACGGACATTTTAAGAATATTTTCTCCAAAATATCCATATGAATATTTGCAAGACAACCAAAACAATAACGGAAAAATAACGGAGTTTTTTAACAGGAGGTGATTTGTGTGAAATACATAAATATTTCTTTTGAAAACGAACAGCAAAAAAGAGATTTTGTAATGGCTTGTGAACTTGATTTTGAAAAGCGACTTTGCGATGTCTCAAATAGGGTGAAAAATACAGGGGTGGAATCGCTTCTTTTATCAGGTCCTACCTGCTCGGGAAAAACTACGACAGCAAACAAAATTATTCATGATTTTGAAGAGAATGGAAGAAAAGTGTATGTAATATCGCTTGATAATTTCTTCAAATCAAGAGCAGGAGAGGAAAGGTCTGTTGATAATGAAAATATTGACTATGATTCCGTCAACGCACTCGACCTTGATGTCCTTACATCTTGCGTGAACCAAGCAAGACAGGGAAATGTTGTTAATATTCCAATATATGATTTTATAACGCAAACCTCAAACAAATTCGAAACTTTGGATATTGATGATAACGGAGTAATTATTTTTGAGGGAATACAGGCAGTTTATCCCGAAATAACGCGTCTTTTTAAAGAAAGAGATTACATTGGCGTATTTATCAATGTTGACGAAGATGTTATGATAAACGGAGTCTTTTTCTCGCGTGATGATATAAGACTTTCAAGACGGCTTGTAAGGGATTACAAGTTTAGAGGAGCAAATGCTGAATTTACATTATTCTTGTGGGATAATGTTAGAAAAAATGAGGATCAAAGTATTTATCCAAACAAAAATGCTATATGCAAGGTGCAATTGAATTCGTTCTTGGATTACGAGTTATTCCTTTTAAAAGGCTATATAATAGATATTTTGAATGAAGTTAAGGAAAATAGCAAATATTATAACAAAGCAAGAGAACTTAAAGAAAAATTTCTTGCGATAGACTCTATAAGTTATGACTATGTGCCAAATAACTCATTATATACCGAATTTTTAGGTAAAAAACAGTAAAAGGGGATTGCTTTGAAGGGTGAAATTGAAAAACCTCAAAGAAGTATAAAGAATTTATTTTTTTCAGGAGTATTAGTCCTTGCAATTGCAAATTTTCTTGTAAAAGCGGTTGGACTTATTTCCAAAATTGCACTCAACAGGGTAGTTGGTAGTGTTGGGGCAGGATATTACAGTTCTGCATATGAAATATACGCATATTTGTATGTTTTATCAACATCGGGACTACCGGTTGCGCTTTCAATAATGATTTCTAAAAGTCGCTCTAAGGGGCGACTTTTAGAAGCCAAAAAAACACTAAATATCGCATTGACACTCTTTTTAATAATAGGACTAACATTTTCTCTTATTATGATAGTGTTTTCGCGTCAACTTGCAAATTTTATCGGCGCGCCTGAAACATTTTTATGTATAATTGCTATTGCGCCAACTATGCTATTTATATGCCTTAGCAGTTGTATGAGAGGATATTTGCAGGGGTATCAGTTGATGACGCCAACGGCTGTTTCTCAATTTATAGAGGCTATTTGTAAGGTGGGAATAGGCGTTAGTTTAGCAGTTTGGGCGCGGTCAAGAGGAGATGCGGATTATGTCGTTGCTTCATGGACAATTTTAGGTGTTACTTGCGGTGTGTTTTTTGGAATGATATTTTTATATATTCGTAAGGCTTTCTTTAAAGAAAGTTTGTATATTCCGCGAGATGTGATGATATCAGAAGAAACAAAAAACGCCAAGTTACTACTCAAAGAAATGCTTTTAATTGCAATTCCTATAACGCTTAGTTCGTCGGTGCTTTCGTTAACAACCGTGCTTGATACTTTGATGGTGCAAAACAGACTTTTGGAGTTTGGAATGAACGAGGTTGGAGTAAGGATATATTATGGAGATTATACATCACTTGTTATATCAATGTTTACATTGCCGACCATACTTTTATATCCTATTGCTAATGCAATAGTTCCCATTATAACGACGGCGAGAGAACGAGGAAACAAGGAATACGAGGGAAGACTGCGAACGCTTAGCATAAAGACGATAGCGCTAATTTCAATTCCTTGTGCCGTTGGATTGAGCGTGTTTTCAAAGCCGATATTAGAACTTTTGATGTTTAAAACCGATTCCGTAGAAAGAGCATATCCGTGGCTTTCGATAGCCTCGATTTCGGTTATATTTCTTGGAATAATTTCTATAACGAATGCTTTTTTGAATTCGGCTGGACAACAAAGATTGCCGATAGTATCAATGCTTGCAGGGGCTATCGTAAAACTCGTATCAAATTATATTTTACTTGCTCGTTTAGGAATTTTAGGCGCACCTATAAGCACTGTGCTATGCTATTTTGTTGCATCGGGATTGAATTTGTTTTTTGTTATAAAGAAAGTGGGACACTTGCCTAAAATAGGGATTGTGTTTTTCTCGCCGTTTTTGTGTTCGTTTGCGTCTATATGCGCTTGCGCTGTGATTCAAAGATTATTATCTCAAATTATTATGTCAAGAATAGCGACGATAATAGCGATAATTATGGCGGTTTTGAGTTATTTAATTCTTATTTTGCGAACAAGAACACTTTCGGTTGAAGAAATTGGTGTATTCCCAAACGCAGAAAAGTTGATAAAAATGCTAACGAAACTCAAAATTTTGCCTAAAAATAGTGAAAATATATAAAAATCAACGAAAAAAATGGATTTTTTTGTAAAAAATTTGCAATAAGCACTTGATTTCAAAGGATTTAGATGATATAATTAAGTTACAAAAGTCCGATAAGGATTAAAAAAAGTTATAGGAGAAAGAAACAATGAACAAGACAGATCTTATCGAAGTAGTAGCAAAAGAGGTTGACCTCAAGAAGAAGGATGCTGAAGCAGCAGTAGCAGCAGTTATCGCAGCATTTGAAAATGCGCTTGTAGCAGGAGAGAAAATTCAACTTGTTGGATTCGGCACATTTGAGGTTAAAGCAGTAGCCGCTAAGGAAGGAATCAATCCTAAGACCGGTGAAAAGATTCAAATCCCAGCAAAGAAGGCAGTTAAATTCTCTGCAGGTAAGGCTCTTAAGGATAAAGTTAACGCTTAACTTAAAATATAAATCCTGCGGAAACGCAGGATTTATTATTTGCTTTTTGGTGAATTATGAGAATAGATAAATTTTTAAAAGTTTCAAGAATAATCAAGCGACGCACTATTGCCAACGAGGCTTGCGATGCGTCACATATCACAGTAAATGGTAAAGTTGTTAAGGCGTCATATGACGTTAAGGAAGGCGACATTATAGAAGTTGCCTTTGGACAAAGAAAATTGAAGGTTCGTGTCCTCGATGTAAAGGACGTTGTTAGAAAAAATGACGCTTCCGCGCTATATGAAGTAATACCCGAGTAATAAACTCGGGTATTTTTACATATCATAATACAGTAGCAAAACAAGTAGGAGGACTGATTATGAATATGGGCGAGGAACAGTTTGTCAAGCACGACATAGTGATAAAATCGAGAAGACGCACCGAAATGACAGGAATTAGCGATGTCACAAGTTTTGACGATGGCACGATAATTGCGCAAAGTGATAAATTTGGGATTTCAATAGAGGGTGAAAATTTAAAAATTGAAAAATTCAATGCAGAAAGCGGAGAATTTGTTCTTAACGGGAAAATTAACGGTATTTTTTATTTTGCCAATACAAATCAAAAAAAGAAAAAGTCGATAGTAGATATTTTTAAGTGATATGGAAATTTCAATTATATCTCAGTTACTAATGGTTGTAGAATCTGTATTTTTGGGCATCTTTTTAGGTTTGATTTATGATGGAGTGATTTTTCTTAGGATACTATTCGGTATAATTCCAAGTAGTAAGTTAACGCTAAAACTAAAAGAAAAACGCTTTTTGCGTGTGTCAAATCCGTATGAAGGGGTTACTCGAGGAAAAAAGACACAATCCGTAATATTCTTTTTTACCGACTTGTTATATTTTGTAATCGTATCGCTAATAATGGCAATTTTTATTTATTATGTAAACGATGGAATAGTTAGATGGTTTATTTTTGCGGGATTAATTTTAGGAATGATTGTTTATAGGTTTACAGTTGGCAAAATTATTGGGCTTTTTTTAGAGCATTTTGCGTTTTATTTGAGGATATTGTTCAAATATGGTAAATTTTTCATCTGTAAATTATTTATTCCAATTTTGAAAAAAATTGTGAAAATAAAATTAATATTTGAAAAAATACCTAAGAGGAAGAAAAAGAAAAATATTGAAGAAAGAAAAAGTAGTGTTTTATTTGTTGTTGGAAAGATTGAAAAATAACAAAATCACCGTTTTCGTTTTTTGAAAACGGTGATTTTGGTTAGAGAATTATTTAATATTGCACTTACCTGTAGAACAACTGTCAAGCACGAAAGATTCGCAGTCTACACATTTGGATTGTGTTGGATTGCATTCGTGTGTTCCAATCGAAATTGTGTCAAGAACACAGTAATTTGATGATTTTGCGTGGTGTGCACAGGATTTTACAGTGCAATGAATACAGTGATTAATTTTGTTTTCCATAACTAACTCCCAAAAAATAATTGAAATCAAGAGATTTCATAATTATAGTTTCCTAAATGCTTAAAATAATTCAAAAATATAAAAATAAGTATTGACAATTATTATTACGCGTGATATAATATCAAGCGGTATCTGGGTATAGCGCAGATGGTAGCGCGC
>JAZNJK010000093.1:0-1736 GCA_045578005.1 Eubacteriales bacterium
CATCATTTTGCTATCCTATCTCGACTATGGGTGCGCATGTTTCCGCATCTCCTAACCACCAAACAGGAAGAATTACTCCGCTCAAAACTCGTGGCACAGTTGCCTACTTCGGCACATACGGTCTTGAACTTGATGTAAACAAGATGAGCGATGAAGAAAAGGAAGAAATCAAGCGCCAAATTTGTGAGTTTAAGGAACATTACGAACTTATTCAAAGGGGCGAATATTACCGCCTTATCTCTCCGTTTGATGAAAAGAGCCTATACTGTGTTTGGTCTTGCGTTGCAAGTGACAAGAGCGAGGCTATTGTTGCAAGCGTTAGAAACAAGACTGTTGCATACGCATCACGCGAAATTGTAAAACTCCAAGGTCTTGACGAAAACAAACATTACTCCGTAAACGATGATAAGGTTGTGCTTGGTGGTGCGCTTATGAATAACGGATTGCTCCTTGACGATGGTTGGGGCGATTATCCGTCGTTTATATATCACCTAAGAGCCATTGATTAAAAACAAAAAGCGTCTTGTGCCGACTTGGCATAAGACGCTTTTTTTATTTCTTTTTCTCAAATTTAATCATCGCATTTACAACACTATAAACTCTATCTCTTTCAAGAGGAGTTAAGGAAGCAATTTCCTCGGTGATTTCAGATGATTTAACGCTATATCCTGTTGAAAGCACATCAGCGAGCAACAAATCCGCAGACACATTTAGCGTGTTTGCAATAGTGATGAATGTTTCCAGCTTGGGAACCTTTTCGCCACGCTCAATCATTCCCGTATAGGTAACGCTCAAGCCTGTTTTCTCGGCAAAATCCTCTTGTCGCCACCCCTTTGCCTCTCTAAATTTTCTTATCCGTCTTCCGATAGATGAAATATCCATAATATACCTCTAAAATATTAGTTATTCTCTCTTACTAATAGTATAGATTGTTATTTGGCAATAATACAGTATATATTTGGAAGACATCATAACTAATGGTTGATATTTTTGAAATTTTATGGTATAATATGTGAAGTATAGGCTATAAAAATAAAAAACTCAACGAGGTTATTATCAAACACGAAATGATTTGGATAGAAGATACATTTAGAGTTGCACTTTTCGGTCACCGCAGGTTCAACGAGCATTGGGTGCTTGACAAGCATCTGATTCCTCTATTAAGGGACTTAATACGCACAAAGCCCTTTGTGGAATTTTACATTGGTCGCAATGGTGAGTTTGACATCTACGCTTCTACTGTGATAAAGCGCATTCAAGCTATGACGGGCAAGGAAAATAGCTCGTTAATTTGCGTTCTTCCGTATCCCGAAAAGGACATAGAATATTATGAAAAATATTACGATAGCGTAATAATTCCAGAATGTGCCGAAAATGCTCACCCAAAGGTCGCCATAACAAAGCGCAATCGTTGGATGGTTGAGCAATCCGACCTTGTTGTTTGCTATATAGAGCGAGAAAGCGGTGGGGCGTATACCTGACGGGAGCGGAACGAACCAGCCTAAAACCGTGTATTTACGGCATTAAGTGTGGTTTTAATTGTATTCCCGTTAGCCTTTAGCCCTTTTGACAAGTTTGCTCCTTGTGGTATGTTAATACAACTGCGTCGCAACCTTGCCAAAATCATCTAAAAATACATCGGTTTAAGGTGCTTTGCATTTTAGAACGAGCCAAAAGGCTTGTATTCAAGGCAAAATTTTGCCGATATATAAAAATATTTCAAAAAATTTTAACAC
>JAZNJK010000094.1:0-2597 GCA_045578005.1 Eubacteriales bacterium
CTTAATGCTTGATTGGTACAGCTACAACTCCCAATTCAAGTTCACCTCTTGTGTTACGCTCAGTCTTGGGTCGAGATACTCCCAAGAGGAACGGGTGGCGTAAATAGCCACAGCACTGCCGCTAACTGCCCTTACGGGCAATTAGTTAGGCAGCCATAGCAACTGTTCTGTTGTCGTTTATATTTAAAATTTAGCCATTATACGGGATTAGCCAGCCCGCCACGCTTATCGCACCTCAAAATCCCCGTCGAAACCTTTACAGACCCTTATGGCAAGCGGACTTTTGTCCGCTTGTTGAATTTTTGAGTTTATGAATTTTTAAATTTAAAAAATGTGCATTTTTGTGTGTTTTTGGAAAATGGTTTGGATTAATATTCCATTTTGAAAATTCCCAAGCCCTCGCCTGTCCTTCCTCCATCGAGAAGGTATTTTTTAATTGCTCGGCGGAGTGAGGAGTTTTCGGGATACTCGTTTAGATCCTTTGGTTGATCCATATCAAAGAGTCTCCAAGCATCATTATACTCGCCTTCCTTATCGTGATATTCCTTTATGATTTTGAAGTCGTCCATAAAGGAGCGAGTATTTGATTTTTGAGGAATGATGTCCTTAAATGCAGGATACAAGAGCCAAGAGCAACAGGTAAAAATCATTGGTGCGCCATTTAACTTTGGAGCGAAGAAATTCTTTGCCTTTTCGTATGCGTCTTCTCTTGATGCTTTATCAAAAGGAGTCATTGTTCTTGGAATATGAACACCGATGATTTGTGTGTCGGGATTCATATCAAATTCATCATCTTTATAAGTATCGCCAAATCTTGCAAAATCAAACTGCAATCTACCAAGAGCAAATCTTGTCATATTGAAAAATCCTGGGAACCACCAAGCAACGAATGAACCCCACATACCTTTTACCGCCTTACATTCCCAAAGTTTCCATTTGAGGTCAAGCATACTGTCGCGCCAAATTTGAAGGTCAATTCCCTCTTTGATATAACACTCTTTAAGATGTTTTGACATACACATAAACACAAGAAGTCCTGCGCTATATTTATGCACGCCCGCCTTTTCTCCCGCTTTTTCAGCATTTGTTAAAAGTGTGTTATAATTTGTGTTGATGTCGTTTTCATACATTTTAACACAGTTATAAAACTCTTCTTTCGCCTCGGCATTTTGTTCGATTTTATCAAGGTCGCAAAGGAGTGAGTCTTGCGCTTCCTTATCAAAATCAAGTTCGTTCATTAAGTAGATTACATATTCCTTCATTTTTTAATCCTCTCTATTTCCTTTCATTGCTCTTTCTATCTCACGATTAGCCGAGCGCTTTGCATCGCTTTCGCGCTTATCGTAAAGTTTTTTACCCTTACAAAGTCCAAGTTCGACTTTCACGCGCGAACCCGAGAAATATAGCGATAGGGGAATAAGCGAATATCCGTCGGCACTCAAAAGCCCGTTTAACTTCATAATCTCCTTTTTGTGCATAAGGAGTCGTTTATGGCGCATTGGATCTTTGTTATAGATATTACCCTTTTCATATGGGCTAATATGAATACCAAGGGCTAAAAGTTCCCCTGCGTAGACTTTGCAAAACGAGTCCTTTAAATTCACCTGTCCTGCACGGACCGACTTAACCTCTGTTCCGAAGAGTTCTATGCCTGCTTCGTAACGCTCGACTACAAAATAGTCGTGATAGGCTTTTTTGTTTTGAGTAATTATTTTCGTTGACTTATCAGCCATAGCACTTCTCCTTTCGGTTGAAAATATCTTGCCTACATAGTATATCATAATAAAATTAAATTTTCAATAGGTATTTGAGTAATTCCTGTCGCAAAATTGTTGACAAAATTTTCGCTTTATGATAAAATTCAAATAAGTAGTAATAGGTGGAAAAATATGGATTACAAAATAGTTTATTCGGACAGAAAAACACTTTCTCTTCAAGTGACACGGTTGGGTGAGGTTGTTGTTAAAGCACCGAGGCGCATTGCCAAAACAAGAATTGAGACTTTTGCCACGGCGCATAAGGATTGGATTGAAAAGAAACTTTGCGAGGTTAAGGGGCGACTTGAAAAATATCCTGAACCGAGTGAGAATGAATACAGGGAACTTATTTCTCTTGCGAAAAGCACTATTCCCTCTCGGGTGGAATATTTTGCTAAGATAATGGGGGTTTCTCCCCAAAAAATTTCGATAAATCGGGCGAAAACTCGGTTTGGAAGTTGTTCAAGCAAGGGAAATTTGAATTTTTCGTGCAGGGTTATGCGATATCCTACCGATGCTATTGATTATGTGGTGGTGCATGAACTTGCGCATCTTACTCATTTTAATCATTCAAAATCGTTTTGGGCATTGGTTGAGAAGGTTTTGCCTGATTACAAAGAAAGGAAACGACTACTGAAATGAAGATAGTTATTCTTGATTATGCCACGCTTGGTTACGACCTTGACCTTTCGGGGGCAGAAAAATTTGGCACAGTTATAAAATATGAAAAAAGTTCTCCCGAAGAAGCGAAAGAAAGGCTTGTGGGAAGTCGGATCGTAGCCATGTCGTTCTGTGAGCCAAGGAGTTGGCACAATAATTTGTCTTCCTAAGACCGCTTGG
>JAZNJK010000095.1:0-2122 GCA_045578005.1 Eubacteriales bacterium
GGACTCAAAATCCTGTGGTAGTGATACCGTATCGGTTCGACCCCGATCACCGGCACCAAAAACGGACTGCAAATGCAGTCCGTTTCTATTTTATTTAGTTTTTCGTTTCAATTTATTGATTAGGATATATGCACCGACAAAAAGGACAATTGATAAGCAAAGCACAGCAAACATTGCGCCAGAAGAAACAGGCGAGTCAAAGAAATAAATATTGCAATCTATTGCATCTTTAAGTCCTTCTACCGCTTGGGGCGGAAATCCATCGTTCGAGAGCGCCTCAAACGCTCCGTTCATTGCGTGATTTCTTAAAAGAGATGTTGCGTATGTTCCCGGTAAAAACATAATGACTCTTTGAAGCCCTACACCGAATGAAGATATTGGCATATATGCTCCACATATAAAACCGTAACCTGAACTTATTATTGTTCCAACTGCGGAAATTTGTCCTTGGGTAGATAAAAAATAGTTGATAACCGAAGAAATTGCAGTGCCGAAAAGAACGATTAATATTACATCAAGGATCAATAACATCACATCTACAAAGGAAAGATACCAACCCATAAACGCAACATATACAAGGCAAAGTGCTGTTGCGCTTAAACATATTATAAGTGTTGAGATGATTGTGGCAAAATAATAACCGAACAAAAGAGTTGAAGAGGATATTGGTGCTATGGTAAGGTCCTTTATTGTTCCGTTGGCTTTATCTTGAACCATTAAAAAGTTTGAGCAAAATGCAACTGTTACGCACGAAACTGCAAGAATTGATGATGTGAGTTGAGTTGCTACAAGGCCGTCAAGAATATCGCTTGGGATTTTTAGTTGCGGTGATATTGACAATATTCCTGATACAAAAGCATCTCTATAAACATTGCCGAGGAATGTAGCATATAAAACAAGAAGTATTGCAGGGGTGATAAGAGCGGTAAAAAACATTCCCTTATCCTTGAAAAAGAGTTTTACATTTCTTTTGATAAGTATTGATACTGTTTTCATTTATCTTCCCCCTTTTCAAGCACTTTTCCTGTTACAGCAAGAAAAACATCGTCCATTTTGCCTTTTGTTATTTCATAATCAACAAAAAGTTCGGGATTTTTCAAAATAAGATCAGTTGCCACCGTGGTATTTGGGACAAGAATCTTGAACGCATCTTTTATTTTCTCATAAGGATATCCGAGTGTTTTCACTGCGTCCTCATTTGATTGGTAAATGGTTACAAAGTCTCCTGTATATGTGTTTTTAAGTTCAAGCGGAGTTCCCCTTGCGGAAATTTTTCCGCCATCTAATATAACGACATAGTCGGCTTCCGATGCTTCTTCCATATAATGTGTTGTTAGAAAGACAGTTGTTCCTCTCTCTTTTCTAAGTTTTGAGATGACACTCCACAGCAGTGTTCTTGTCTGTGGGTCAAGTCCTGTTGTAGGTTCATCAAGAATGAGAATTTTAGGATTGTGCAAAAGCGCTCTTGCAATATCAATCCTTCTTCTTTGTCCTCCCGAAAGTTTACCGACTGTGCGTTTCAAAAGGTCCTCAAAATCGAGCATTGTAGCAAGTTCAAAAAGTCGGTTTTTAAAGTCCTCACCTACAATTCCGTAAAGTGCCGACCTACTTTCAAGATTGTCGTAGACGGAGAGTGAAGCATCAAGAACGGACGACTGATAAACCACTCCGATTTCTTTCTTTATGCTATCTTTGTCGGTATCGATATTTATTCCGTTAACGATTACGCTTCCGCTATCTTTTGAAAGTTGAGTGCAAATTACGTTTATGGTAGTTGACTTTCCCGCTCCGTTAACGCCAAGGAAAGCAAAAAATTCACCCTCTCTAACTTCAAAACTAATATCGTTTACAGCCTTAACTTCGCCAAAACTTTTAGAAAGGTTTTTTATTTCAATAATATTTTTCATACAAATACTCCTTTCGTTGTTAATAAAATCATACCATTTTAACGATGAAAATTCAATACTTTATGCTTATTTGGTTGATTTTACGATTTATACGGAAAACAAAAAACGGCGATATGCCGTTTTTATTTTAGTATGGTTTTTGTGGCAACGAGAGATACGCCATCGAGAAGAAAATTCTCAATTAGCACCTGTCCGAGGCGAATTGGGGGGACAAG
>JAZNJK010000096.1:0-21149 GCA_045578005.1 Eubacteriales bacterium
AGTTATATTTTTAGCCTTGTGGCTAAAAGTGATATGCAAGTTCCTTGCGTGATATTTTGACTTTCAGTCAAAGTTATATTATATTTGCCATAACTTACCCTATGGGTAAATATAACTTTGCGTAGCAAAATATAACTGCGAAAAGCAATATAACTTGCCGATAGGCAAATATAACTAGTGCGTCAGTAGTAATCTTTATTACTGACGCACTAACACGCGCGTCTTTTTTTCATACCTAAATATAAATGCTAATGAGGTCCGAACAAGTCGAAAATTAAAGATAAAAAATCTTTCAAAGAAAATGTCTTCTGTCCCCAAAGGTGTGACCGAGTAGCCCTTTTGATAGCGTATAATTAAGACATCAAAGCAAAACGCACATGTCAAAAGTTGATAAAAATCAGTTTTAAATAAAAGTCAACAGTCCACAAAACCGTGACCGAGTAGCCCTTTTGATAGCGTATAATTAAGACATCAACAGGGCAAGGACCGAGCATAAAATCACCGTGGAAAGTTGATTAAAGAAAAATCAACAGTCCACAAAGGTGTGACACCAAGCGATTTTATATGTGCTAAAATAGGTTCATCAAACAAAGGAGATACAACGATGTAAAAATCACATTAATTCATCAACCACAAACCAATCATCAATCACAAACCAAAAAAGCCAAAAGGAGATTATTTAAAATGGCAGAACTTAAAATCGGATTTATCCAAAAGTATTATCAAAAGAGAGCAAATGGCGAACTCGACATTGTTCGCAACGCACAAGAAGTTTACGAAGAGAAACTTCAAGATTGGCTCAAAAAACTAACCGAGGCTCAAAGCAAATACGACGAAAGCGTTGTCTTGTTCGACGGTATGAAATCAACACCTATTAAGAAAACCGACCACGCAACAATCGCAAAAATCAACAGTGCAAAGAGCGAAATTTCAAAGAACGGTCAAAAACTTGCAAACGCAAAGATGGAATATGATCAACTCGTTGGTCTTTGTAACCTTCTTGATAGATTCTTCTCATCGGTTGAAATCTTCTATACAAACGGTGAGTATAGATTCCTTGTAAAACTTATCCCCGAAAAGAAGTTTAACTCACTACTTCGTAGCACAAACGATGTTATCTCACTCTCTGAACTCGTTGCAAAACTTCAAGACAAGATAGTCGTTAAGGCTAACACAATCGGCGGAGCGCTCAAAAAGGCTATCGACAACATCGACATCACCGTCCGCGTTGTATCAGAAGATGTGTTGTCTGATGCTACAAGCACACTCGAAGCCGACGGCTTTACCTTCGTAGACGATGTTAAAGAAGAGGTTGATATTGACCTTGCACAAGCACCTAACACATCAACAAATGTAAATCCAGCGTAAATAAAAATAATTATATAATTTAAGGAGAATATTGCTATGGCAACAAGAAGCGAAATTAGAAAACAAGAAAAGAATGAACAAGACAAACTTCAAATGAAGAAGTCAATGGTCGAAATGGACGACGCAATCAAGAATTGCGACTCCTACATCAAGGCTCTTAGAAAGAGAGCAACCGAAGCGGCGCTTAAAGAGGACAACGAACTCGTTGAGCAAATTATCGAAAACATCGCAACAGTAATGGAAATCCAACGCGATTTCAGTTACATAAGAAACGCTATCGAACTTGAAATCGTAACAGCGGATCTTCTCTCATCTTTTGTATCACTCCCCACCTGTCTTAAAAGCGTATCCGATGTTCTTAAAAGACTTCCAAAGATTGGCAACATCTCAAAGTCACTCAACGACATCAGAGGCTCACTCGGTAAGACAAAGGGCGAACTTGCAAAGATGCGTGATGCAGTTAAGAAGTCCAAGTCAAAGAGCAAGGACAACGCCGTTATCGACTTCTTCAAGAAGGAAGAAAAGAAAGACTCCGACATCAATAAAAAGGTCCGTGACCTTATCGAAAGCGATGTTGCAGCGGCAATCGCCGGCGGAACTTCCGTATCAAGCGCTCCCGCTACCAACACAGCGCAAGCCCCTGCTAACAATGTTGCTGGAAATGTAGGCGCAGGTAACGGTGGTGCAAGTGCAGGCATCAACGATATCTTCGGTATGATTTCCGATGTTAACAACGGTGACGACAACAAGTAAATAAGGCGAGGGGGCATTTAATTTAATATTGAATGCTCCCTTCAAATTTTTAAAATTTTAACATAGAAAACGGGACTTTTGTCCGTTCCAAAACAGGTTCGTTCCATTCCCGTCAGGTATAAAAGTATGAAAATAGAAGATAGAATTTTAAAAGATGAAAAAAGGGCAAAGGAAAAATCCCTCGCTCTTCAAACGAAAATCGAAAACTCAATATCGTTTATTAACAAGTATATAGAAACCGTTTCTCATCTTTACTCATCTATCGAGGGGGAAATGTCAGATAACTATTTTGCACTCCTTCGCACACATACCGACCTTGAACGAATTAATTTAAGTCTAATGATAATTAAAGATGATATGAAATCATCAATGCCAAAACTCGTTATCGGTTGGATTGACTTTTTAGAAAAATACAGCGATATAATCCCTGTATTAAATATAATAGAGTCGTTTCCACCACTTAAATCGCTTGAAAATCAAGCAAACAAACTTGAAATCAGTATTTTTGAAATACTTCTTACATTTAATAAAGACACATTCTCACTTTCGTATTTAACAAACAAACTTTTCAAAAACTAAAAAAAGAGGGATAAAATGGAAATACTTAAAAATCATGTAGCAAATTACAATAAAGCAATGGCGGAGAAGAAATATTCACAAGTTGCGTCAATTGCCGAAATTATTATGAATTACTGTGCGAAGAAGTTGAAGGAAAACCCAAATTCGCAATTTGCTCAAACTTTCAAAGACAAATACAATTCCGCAAAGGAATTTTACGATAATTACAAAGCAGGAAAATATTCAAACTCAAATATTGCAGGTGGTGCAAGCAACACAGAGCGACCAAAAACTAATTGGTTCAGCGATGAAGTGCCAAACCTCAAAATTTCCGATATTGCAGGACTTCAAAAACTCAAAAATGAGTTTATTATAAACATTTTCGCTCCGTTTGACCCTGTTTACGGACCGATTTACCGTAAATATCGCTCCGATATCGGTCTTCAAGTCCTTCTTTATGGCCCTCCTGGCACAGGTAAAACATTCGCCGTTAAGTGCCTTGCAGGTGAACTCGGTTGCAAGATTGCAGTCGTTCAAGTTAAAGATATTATGTCAAAATATGTAGGCGAAGGCGCAAAAATGGTAAGCGAAGTTTTTGAGCAAGCAAAGGACCTTGACAGATGTATCATCTTCTTTGATGAAATCGACTCAATAGCGACTTCCCGTGATGACGACGAGAGCAAAAACGCAAAAGAACAATTCACTCAACTTCTTACAAATATGGACGGATTTACCGCAGGCACAAAGCCAGGTCAGTTGAGAATTGTTATCGCAGCGACAAACCGTCCTTGGGCGCTTGACAGTGCTATTCTTCGTGGTGGAAGATTTGAAACAAAAATCTATATGCCACTTCCCGACAATGAGGCAAGAGTTAAACTCATCTCCGATGCCTTCGGTATGGAAAAGGGTGCAAAACTCCAAATCCCCGTTGCAAACGATGTAACAGCAAAAGCAATCGCTCCAAAGTTCGAGGGCTATTCGGGTGCTGATATTAAAGCCGCTTGCCGTCAAATCGCATCAAAAGCAATGGTCCGTGAAATCACAAGCGCAAGACAAAAAAATCACACTCCCGACTGTGTTAAAATGTCCGATGTTGATGCGGTCCTTAAAGATTATATTGTCGCTACAACTGATGAAGATATTCTTAATTTCGAGGCATATTCAAGAAGTATGGACGCAAATTCATATATCGAAATGGTAATTAAGGATATTGAAGACAACAAAAATACCTCTTATGCGTCACCACAAGTATTAAGATACGCAAAAAAGGTTATCGAATTTAGAAAGAGAATCAATAAGTAATTAAGGGGAATAAAAATGATACCAAGCAAAAACGCTTTTCAGCAAGTATTTGATACCGCCAAAGAACACGCAAGAAATAATAAAGCAAACGAATGTCGTGAACGTCTTATGGCGTTTCAAAGAGGAGTCCGACTCCTTCACGATAACAGTGAAACAATAATCGAAAAGGCAAGAGCAAAGAGCCTTCTTGATAAAATTTCTCATATTATCTATATAATTGAACAAAATGGGATTACAAACGAGGTTAAAGCGTTCTTCGGTCTTGGTATTCCAAACTCTCCCTCTCAAAGTGTTTCGGGCGGTTTTGTCCCTGTTTCATCTGGCGAAAAGGAATGGAGCGAGGAAGTTTATGACCGTAGCATTGGCGGAGTTGTAACAGTCCATGTTTCGGGCGGTTACGGAACAGGGTTTATAATTAGTGATAAAGGCTATCTTTTAACTAACAACCATGTTGTCGCAACCGACAGGCGCGGTGTTTACCATAACGAAATTACAATGAATTTTGACGGCTCACACAAGCGATACGACCTCACTCTTATAGACGCTGACCCAACATATGATGTCGCACTTTGTAAGTTCGATCCAAAAAAGGTTGACAAGTTCGTTACCCTACCGCTTATTCCCGATTATTCAACACTTAAAAAGGGCGCGCCGGTTGTTCTTATCGGTAATCCCGTTTCACAGGGAATTGCACCGTTTACAGGCTCGGTAAGTTATACTTGTAATGATTCGGGCGACCTCGTTTATTCCTCACCCTCAAACCCCGGTTGCTCGGGCGGTCCTGTCCTCGATAAAAACGGCTTTGTGGTAGGTATAAATAAGTCTTTAACCGTCAGCGTCGGCGGTGTTAAAACCCAAGGTTTTACAAATGCTACTCCCGCTAACCAAATTAAAAAATTACTTATTAAATGGAAAAAAGAACATAGTTTATAATAATTCTCTACTTTTTCTTTACTGAAAAGAAAAAGTAGCAAAAAGAAAAGACAAATAAAAAAAACTAAAATTAAATTATCATTCCGAATTCCGCATTCCGAATTCCGAATTCCGCATTTCTAAACTGTGACAAAGTCACAGTTTAGAAGACTACAAACTCAAATTTATATGATAAAATGTATTTACAAAAATGAATACAAAGGGATAAAATCCCAAAATTTCAAAGGAGAAATCTAAATGAATATTGAACAATTAAGAGAATTTTATGTAACCGCAAGAAACGCAGTTAAAGAGGGTAAGCAAGATTCCGTTGCAATATACAATCTTACAAAACTCTATGACTATGTTGAAAATCTTTTTGAGCGTGGTTCTATTCTTGATAGAGTTAAATCAAGAAAACTTTATGAGGCGCTTAACACCGTTATGAATTTAATTAAATCTAATGGTCTTAAAGATGCTACCGTGCTTAGATTTTTCGGTCTTAAAATCGAAGATGTCAAAATAGCAAAGCCACCTGTTACAAGTGAAGGTGACGGTCTTGAAATGGCTAAGCCTGACAGTGATCCTTTCGATTATCTCTCACCTGAGGCTGACAACAAGGAAGGTGGAGAAAACTCCGATGGTAATATCGGTGACAACAGTGGTGATGGCGGGGATAATGGCGAAGATATAGGTCAAAATCCTGATGATAACAGCAAAGGCGAGGACGGTTCAGAGGCTCAAAACCCTGCCGATGCAAACGAGGGTGAGGCGATTAATGGTGAGGGGGATAGTTCAGTAGAAGACGATGAAGACGACCCTAACCGCATTAAAGCCCCTGACACTCTTGATGACTTCATCGGTCAAGCACACATTGTAGCCCGTCTTAAAAAGGAAATTGCAGTCGCTAAGGCACAAGGTATTAAACACCTTCAAAACATTCTCCTTTTCGGCGGTAGAGGTCTTGGAAAGTCAACTCTTATGCAAATTTTGGCAAACGAACTCGGTGTCCGTTTTGAATGGATAGACGCATCTCAATTCCAAAGTTCTCATACCTCGGAAAAGCAGTTCCTTGCGTTCCTTCAAAACATTTCTAACCTTGATGAGCCAGTGCTTATCGGTATCGATGAAATTCACGCGCTCCCTGGCAAAATCCAGTCTTCACTCTTGACTCTTCTCCAAAGTAGAGAGTTTGTGTATATGGACAAGAGCGGTCACAACCATAGAATTCCTATCAAAGAATTTACTTTCGTAGGCGCTACAACTGACCCACAAGATGTTTTGCCAACTATTAAAGATAGATGCAAAAACCTTACATTCTATATGCAAGATTATACTCATGATGAACTTATGCTCATCTTTAAGAGAAAGTTTGCATCAAAGAAACTTAAAATCGCTGAATCACTTATCGAAAAGTGTATTCCAAGATGCCGTTGCTCTATAAGAGAGGTTGAGGCTATCGTTATCGGTCTTTTAACCGAAACTCTCTATATCGGCACTAATACCGTGACTGATGAAATCCTCGAAAATTATTTCAAGGAAAGAGGCGTTGATGATATGGGTCTTGAAGCACAAGATATTGAGGTCCTTCGTGTCCTCGCATCTGACCCAACAGGAACTATGTCCGCTGACACCCTCGCTTCTAAACTCGGTATTGATGTGAAAGTCCTTCTTAGCGAAAGAGAACCTTATCTCCTTAAAATCGACTTCGTTTCCGTCGTTAATAGAGGTAGATTTATTACCGACAAGGGTAGAGCACACCTCAAAAAAATTGACGGTGATGGAACTGATGGCGAAAATGTTGATAACTCATCTAATTCCGACAACATAGAAGGCGAAATCTCCGATTATGAACGCTTTAAACGCTCTATCAAAAAAGATTAAGAATCGCGGGAATAATTCCCGCTTTTCTTTACTGAAAAGAAAAGCTTGGCAAAAGAAAAGGATTGGGAAATAAATTAGAAAAATAGCCATATTGAAACACGCCCATATTATAAAAAGGATTAAATGTCGACACCTACCACTCCGCCCGAGAGCCTCGGGAGGCAGATGCCGTCTTCGTGTAAAATGAGTTTATTCAATCCGCTATGAAGCAATTTTCTTTTAACTATATGGCTACTGTTTAATTTATTTTCCCTTTCACTTCTTTTTTTGCTACCTTTTTTTCTTTGTCAAGAAAAAAAGTAGATAATAAAATAAAAAAGGAGATATTATGGATATAAAAGAGATAGCGAGAGAGGTATATAAAGGATTTGAGAGAGATGAATATAATATTAAAGAGATAGAAAATGCGCTTGAAAATCCGAGTAATATATTCACGGGTAATAATTTTTTAAGTTTTTTCTTTTTTGATTTTTTGACGAAAGAGCAGACAAAGGAAGTTAAGAAAGTTATAAAAGAAAAATTTAGAGGTAGAGAAAAAATTAGTTTCAAAGAGATAGAGGATATTGTTTTTTCGATAGAATAATAACAAAAAATCACGGAAAAATCCGTGATTTTTTTATTAAATTTTGAAATTAAAATTAAGATAAAAAAGATATTGTTTTTATATATGAGCATAAGTTCATATATTTCTTTGATAGTAAAAAAAGAAGGCATAAAAAGAGAAAAAATCGTCATTTTCGGATTGAATTTTGCATCAAATTTAGTGAAAAATTCTTCTTTTTTGCATGGTATATATTCCTTCTTTTTTCACCCCTCTACTATATATAACCGAAAAAATTTCAAAATGTGACATAAAAAATTGTTAATTTTTTGTTAACTTTTAATTTTTCAACTAAAATTTTTTCTTTATTTTTCCACATTTTTACACCAAAATTGACCCGATTTTACTACATTTTTGCCCCTTTTGTCACCTTTTTTTCTTATTTTGCCTGTATGACCGCTTACTTATCCACTATTGTGTTGAAAACTATTGACTTTTATTATTATTTATTATATAATTATATTAATATTAGTGTGCGTGAGTATGCGCACAGGCGCGAGCGGTGAGCCACCGCGGGCGAATGCCGACTTCGTGTAGAATGAGTTGTATCAATCCACTACGAAGCAATTTTCTTAAACAATATGGCTACCGTTTAATTTATTTTCTTTTACTTCTTTTTTTGCTACCTTTTTTTCTTTGTCAAGAAAAAAAGTAGGTATAAATAACAAGGAGTTAACTTATGTTTGGACAAAATTTAAGTGAGATATGGAAAGTAACGAGTGATATAATCAAATCAAGCACATCAGACTTTCAATACAATTTATGGTTTGGCGAATGTGAACTTGTGTCAATAACCGCGAAGGAAGCGACACTCACAACACCGAGCAACATAATAAGAGATACGATAATAGAGCATTTTTCGGACCAAGTAGCGGACGCATTCAAGCAAACGCTTGGATTTAGTCCAAGAATTATCGTTTTATCAACAGAGAATACCGAGGCTGACTTATCAGGTTCAACACTTAAACAAATAAGTGAAGAAAAAGCGAGTGAGGTTAAAAACAATATAACCTTGCCTGACGATTACAGCCGAGATTATACATTTGACAACTTCGTAGTTGGCTCATCAAATGAGTTTGCATATGCGGCAGCGCGTGCAGTAGCGGAGAAGGACCTTGACGACCCCGAAACACTCCGCAAAAACGAATACAATCCATTATTCATCTATGGACCAAGTGGAGTTGGTAAAACGCACTTGCTTTATGCAATTACAAACACACTTGCATCTCGCTATCCAACAAAGAAGATAGTATATGTCAAGGGTGAAGAATTTACAAACCAACTTATCAAAGCAATTCGTGAAAAGACAACTAACGAATTTAGAGAAAAATATAGAAAAATTGATGTTTTGATAATCGACGATATTCAATTCGTTGCAGGTCGTGATGCTACACAACTTGAAGTTTTCAACACATTTAATGCAGTTTATGAAGAAAGAAAACAAATAATTCTTTCATCTGACCGCCCACCTCACGAAATCAACACTCTTGAAGATAGACTTAAAACAAGATTTTTAAGCGGTCTTTTGGCAGATGTGTCACTTCCTGACTATGACCTTCGTTTGGCTATCCTTCAACAAAAGGTTAAACAAAACAATATCTTCTTATCAAGCGAAATTCTTAAATATATTGCCGAAAATATCAGTTCTTCTATCCGTCAAATCGAAGGTGCAATCAAACGCCTTGGCGCTATTAAGTTCCTTCAAGGCGGTGAACTCTCTATGGATAAGGTAAAAGAGGCTATAAAAGACTATGTCACCGTCAAAGGCGATGACTCTAAACGCTTTGATGATATTTTAAGCGCAGTTTCTACTAAATACAGCGTCACAAGAGATGATATCCTATCTTCTAAAAGAAATAAGGAAATCGCTTTCGCTCGTCATATTTGCGTTTATATCGCTCGCGAAATCACTTCACTTTCACAAGCACAAATCGCTAAAATCCTTAACCGTGACCGCTCTACCCTCGTTTCAAGCGAAAAATTGGTAAAGGATACTATGGACAAAGACCCAAGTTTCGCTTACGATATCAAAGAATTAATCAGAAATTTACAGAGTTAAGTATCTACTTTTTTTCTTGACAAAGAAAAAAAGGTAGCAAAAAAAGAAGTGAATGGAAAAAGACTAAAAGGTAGCCGTATAGTTAAAAGAAAATTGCTTCGTAGTGGATTGAATAAACTCATTCTACACGAAGTCGGAGTTTGCCCGCGGTGGCTCACCGCCAAACAAGTCCACTAATAAAACGCTAAATATTATTTCAGCCTTTTTAACATTACTTTTTAATAAAGATTTATTCAAGCAAGTAATTCTTATCGAAATTTGAAAAACAATCCAAAAATCACCCTTATTTTGCCTTTAACGAAAGTAACAATTACTACGAGAGAGGATTTGATCTACTTTTTCTTTACTGAAAAGAAAAGACTATGGGAATAAAATCTTATCTTATTTGCCACCCGTGGCTCACGGGTTATCAACATTTTTATGCTAAGAAAGCGCCCAATCGCCTGCGGACGCTTGTCCGCTTTCTTTGTTTATTTCTTTCTAATTATTAAAAGTAGGAGCAGTAGTAGGCATGTAGGAAATGTTGGAAAACTCGCAAAAGGCTTGATTTAAATGGGAATTTTCAAAAAACTTATCCACTTTGAAAGTGGAAATATATGTGCTTTTTTCGTGGAAAATATCGCCTCGTTTCGACAATTTTTTTCAACTTTCTTTCCACTGTTGATAACTTTTCGTGGATAACTCAATTTTCCCCTGTCTGCACCTCGCTTTTTTATAGTGTGGATAAATGTGGACAATTCCTTTTTCCACATGTTGATAAATTTAGTTAGATGTGGAAAATTATACTACTTTTTTTCTTGACAAAGAAAAAAAGATAGCAAAAAAAGAAGTGAAAGGGAAATAAATATGGAGTAATTGTTTCTTTTGCCTGTCGAGGCTCTCGACTGCTCGGGGAGAACGGAAACAATTCAAACAAAACGAAGTCGGGGTTTGCCACCCGTGGCTCACGGGGAAAAAATAATTGTTTTTATAATTAAATATTTTTTATATCGGTTTCTTTTTGCTACTTTTTCTTTTCCTAAAGAAAAAGTAGAAGTAAAACCTAAAAGGAGAAAATAGGAAAAATGGTAGTAAATTTTGACAGAGACACACTAATAAACGCATTGATACCGGCGACATTTGCGGTAGCGGGAAAGAACACGATGGCGACGCTTGAAAGTGTTCACCTTGTATGCACAGAAGACGGCAAATGCAAGATAGAGACACAGGACCTTGAAAAAGGATTTAGGACATTTATAGTAGCAGATGTAATAGAGGAAGGCGACATACTAATCAACGCGAATAAACTATTGCAAATCATCAAAGTAATGCCGGCGGGGGACATCAAGATAAGCGTAACTGACAATCTCACAGCGAGAATAGAGTCGGGGGCATCGCACTTTGACATTAAAGCGATAGCGGGCGACCAATTCCCACCACTTCCCGAACTTAGAGGCGACCGTGGATTTGTCATTCAGCAAAACATGCTTAGAAAGTTTGTAAACAGGGTATACTTTGCAATAGGACAAAACGACGCACGACCTGTATTCAACGGTGCATTTTTCCACATCACCGACAACAAGATGCTCCTTGTAGCATGTGACGGCAACCGACTTGCATACTGTGAAAAAGAGATAGCGCTTGAAAACAAGAACAGTAGCGGAATGAGCCTCAATCTTAGATTTATCGTTCCGGGCAAAGTGCTTAGCGACATAATCAAGATGACAAAGGACACAGACGAGCCGATTGATATTCGCTTAACAAGAAGATATATCATATTCACCTTTGGCGAGTATATGTATCTTGCTAAGATGATAGATACCGAATATATAGATTATAATAGAATTTTGCCACAAAATAATAAGATAGTAACATATCTTGATTCAGCGACACTTCGCTCTGCACTTGAAAGAAGTTCACTCATAGTAGAGGACCGCTTGGCAGGAAGTATAAGAGCATTTGTTAAATTCATAGTAGAGGGAGAAACACTTCAAGTATCGACAACGAGTGCAAACGGAAACGTATTTGATACAATCCCTGTCCGCCGTGAAGACGACGGTCAAATCACCATAGGATTTAACTGTAAGTTCATGCTTGACGCCCTTAAAGTATGTGATGACTGTGAAATTAAGATGTCGTATGATAACCCTCTTCGTGGAGTTCTTATAGAGCCACAGGATAAAGAGGATGCGACTTATAAATACTTTGTAATGCCAATTCGAATGAATTCTTAGCGGTTTATAACGGCGTTAATCTGCGTTGCTCCTCAATGGCGACCTTGACGCACGCAAAAGTGCGCCTGCGCCCGCCATTTCCGGTGCGCCTTGCCTAACTTGTTCTAAACGCACTAAGAAATATCCGTTGGATTTTTGAGAAAGCAAGTTGGATTTTTGAAAAATTACAAATAGTTTTATTTTAGTTTACTTTCCCCCGTTCGGCTACGCTCAGGGGAAGCTTCCACTAACGAAAACAAGTTTTCGAGTGTCAGTTTTTTTCGCTTCCTTTTGCCGAGAGCCTCGGCGGGCGAAAGAAACAACTACACCAATATTATTTTTAATGTCTTTTCTTTTTGCTACTTTTTCTTTTCAGCAAAGAAAAAGTAGGAACATATGATAATAAAAAGTATAGAATTAACAACATTTAGGAACATAGAGGGGGAGAAGATAGAGTTTTCCCCGACGGTGAATGTCATACACGGAGCGAATGCGCAGGGTAAGACGAACATAATAGAGGGAATATACTTATTTGCGCGGGGCAAGAGTTTTCGAGCATTTAAGGACAAAGAACTCATAAAATTCGACTCTGAGGTTGCGTATGCGCTTATGGAATACGCGCGCGAGGACGAGACATCGAAACTTGGTGTCAAGATAGCGAAGAACAGTGCCAAATCGTTTTACAAAGACGGGAACAGGGTAGCGCGCACGGCTGATGTAATAGGTGAATTTAGGGCGGTTTTGTTTTGCCCGTCGCACCTTGGAATAATAAGTGACGCACCGTCGGTTAGGCGAAACTTTCTCGATGTAGCGATTAGCCAATTAAAGCCCCTATACATCAAACTTCTTGCGAGATATAACAATGTAATATCGTCAAGAAATGCGATACTAAAAATGGAGCCTGCCGAGAGGGAAGGCTACCGAGATATGATAAGTTTCTATTCAGACGAACTTGCGACACTTTGTGCAGATATAGCCGATGTTCGACAGGAATATGTCAAGAAACTTGATTTTTGGGTAAAGCAATTCTTTGAGCAAATGACAGGTGGCAAAGAAGTGCCGAGTATAACATACGAAACAAACGCCGAGGGGGCGGACTTTGACACTCGTCAAGGATTAAAGGAAAGATACCTTACATTACTTACAAAAAACCTTGATAAAGAGATGCGATATGGTGCGACAGCATATGGCATACATAAAGACGACCTTAAAATACTAATAAACGGAAAAGAGGCGCGTTTTTACGCATCACAGGGACAGCAAAGGTCACTTGCACTTGCTATGAAGATGGCGGAAGGTGAGATTTCGAAAGAATTGACGGGAGAATATCCTGTGTTCTTGCTTGATGATGTGCTTAGTGAACTTGACCCAAGTAGGCGGAAATATGTTTTGTCGAACATAAATAATAGACAAGTAATAATCACCTCATGTGAGCCAAACTATTTTGCCGAAACCGAGGCAAACTTCATACCGAGGTAAAGCGATGTTTGTTCATATAGGAGAAAATAAAACAGTTAGGAAAAAGGACATTGTCGCCGTTTTCGACCTTGATACATCGACAGTGTCAACATGGACACGAGCGTTTCTTTCAAAAGCACAAAAGGAAAAAAGGGTCAAAACACTCGGTCTTGACCTTCCGAAATCGTTTGTTTTGATGAAAGATGAAACGGTGTATTTAAGCCCGTTTAATACATCAACAATTAAATAACGAGAAGCGTTATTTAATTGTTGAATTCGGAATTCGGAATGCGGAGTTCGGAATGGCGGTGAGCCACCGCGGGCAAATAAAAAGAAAATTGCTCGGGGTGTGAAGAAACACTTTCTATTGCACGATATCGGAGTTCGCCCACCGTGGCTCACGGTTGTCCGTTTTGTCCGTTTTTTTGTGATAAAATAGAGATAAAGATATGCCCCTGTGGGCGAAAGAAACAATTACATTTATATTTTTTTAGTGCCTTTTCCCCCATTCGGCTACGCTCAGGGGAAACTTCCACTAACGAAAACAAGTTTTCGAATGTCAGTTTTTTTTGCTACTTTTTCTTTTCAGTAAAGAAAAAGTAGAGTAAAATAACGAAATTTATGCCAAATGGCGAGAGGATACAAATATGATGGAAGAAGAAAAAGTATATGGCGACGAACAAATACAGGTCCTTGAAGGTCTTGAAGCGGTTCGAAAGAGACCGGGCATGTATATAGGAACGACCTCAATAAGAGGACTCCACCACCTTGTATACGAGATAGTAGACAACTCGATAGACGAGGCGATGGCGAGTTTTTGCGACAAGATAGAGGTAGTTTTACACGCAGACGGAAGCGTATCGGTGCAAGATAACGGAAGAGGCGCACCGGCGGGAACAAATGCAAAGACGGGAAGACCGACACTTGAAGTTATATTCATGGTCCTTCACGCAGGAGGAAAATTTGGCGGAGGCGGATATAAGATTTCGGGAGGACTTCACGGAGTAGGAGCGAGTGTAGTAAATGCTCTGTCCGAATGGCTTGAAGTAGAGAACTGTCACGACGGCAAGAGATACACCGAAAGATTTGAGTATGGAAAGGTTGCCCGTGACTTCAAGTGTGAGGGCGACGCACCCGAGGGCAAGCACGGACTATATGTTCGATTCAAGCCTGACGCAAGCATCTTTGAAGAGGTAGTGTTTGACTACGACACACTTCTTACAAGATTAAGGGAGCAAGCATTCTTGAACGCAGGAATAAGAATAGTATTCCGTGACGAGAGAGAGAAGATAGAGATAGAAAACGAGGACGGAACAAAGAGCGAGGGCTACCGTGAAAACGACCTTTGCTTTGAGGGCGGAATTAAGGAGTTTGTAACATATGTAAACAACTTAAAACACGCAACAATGGTCCACGATGAAATTATTTATATGAAAGCGGAGAAGGGCGATATTACTGCCGAGGTCGCAATGCAGTATAACGACACCTATACCGAGAGCATAATCACCTTTGCGAACAATATGTCAACAATTGACGGAGGAACGCACGAGGTAGGATTTAAGAACGCACTTACAAAGGTAACAAACACATACGCAAGAAAACTCGGACTTTTAAAGGACGCTGATGCGAACTTAAAGAGCGAGGACACCCGAGAGGGACTTACCGCTATTGTGTCCGTAAAACTCCCTGATGCACAATTTGAGAGCCAAACGAAAGCAAAACTCGGAAATAGCGAGATAAGAACGATAGTTGATAATATCGTGGTTGAGAAACTTACCGAATTTTACGAAGAAAACCCCGATATTGCAAAGAGCGTAATAGGAAAAGCGTGTGAGGCTGCGCGTGTGCGTGAGGCGGCAAGAAAGGCAAGAGACCTTGCCCGTCGTAAAGATGTATTTGGCGGTAGCGCACTCCCTGGAAAACTTGCGGACTGCCAAGATAGAAGAAGTGAATATACTGAACTCTTCCTCGTCGAGGGAGACAGTGCGGCAGGTAGAGCAAAGGACGGACGCGATAGTAGATTCCAAGCGATTTTGTCACCGCGTGGTAAAGTTCTCAATGTAGAAAAGAGCCGAATTGATAAAGTATATTCAAACGATTCACTAATCCCGATAATCCAAGCACTTGGTTGTGGAATTGGCGAGGAATTTGACTCATCTAAATTAAGATATGGAAAAATCATCATTATGGCGGATGCCGATGTAGATGGTAGCCATATTCAAGTGCTTCTTTTGACATTCTTTTTCAGACATATGCGTCAACTCATTGATGACGGACATATCTACCTTGCAAAACCACCGCTATATAAGATTACTAAGGGCAAGATTGAAAGATATGCGTTTAGTGATGAAGAAAGAGATAAAATCTTCGAGGAAATCGGTGGCGGTCAAGCAGAGCGCTATAAAGGTCTTGGAGAAATGGATAAAGAACAACTTTGGGAAACAACAATGGACCCGAATACAAGAACCATAATCAAAGTCGAAATCGGCGATGCTATGAAGTGTGACGAGGTCTTCTCACTCCTTATGGGAGATAAAGTTGAACCAAGGCGTGAATTTATTGAAAAGAATGCAAAATTTGTAGAAAATTTGGATGTATAAATCTTTTCAATAAATTCAAATGCGGAATTCGGAGTTCGGAATTCGGAATGCGCTCGTGAAGTCGAAATTTAAAGATACGCTCCTAATTTGCGAAAGGATTTTACCACAAGAAAAATGGGAAATGTAATAGAAGAAAAGAGTTTTGAGTTTGCCGTTAGGATAGTTAACCTATGTAACTATTTGAGAACGGAGAAAAAAGAAGTGATTATGTCTAATCAACTTTTGAGATGCGGAACAAGCATTGGCGCAAATGTGTTTGAAGCAGAAAAGGCTCAAACAACTCCTGATTTTTATTCAAAAATGACCATTGCCTTGAAAGAAGCAAACGAAACGAGTTATTGGTTAAGATTACTTCATAGAACAAAGTATATCGAAGATAAGGAATTCGACAGCATTTATAGGGATATTGACGAGATTTGTAGCATTTTAGTTGCAATAACAAAGACGACAAAGAAGAAAATAAGCGAATAAACCATTTAAAAGCAATATCAAAAAGGCAATCAACGATAAATAGGAACGGAAACAAGGAACTTTTCGGAAACAAACACATTCCGAATTCCGCATTCCGAATTCCGCATTCGTTGTGTTTGTCCTAAATATTGATATTGTGAAAAGGAGAAATAATGGACAAACATAACAACGCTCTTGATTATGAAAATATTGAGCAAATGATAGTAAATCGCAACATTGAGAACAGGGTTCAAGAGGCGTTTCTTGAATACTCAATGAGCGTAATTGTATCTCGTGCGCTACCCGATGTTCGAGATGGTATGAAGCCCGGACAAAGGCGTGTAATGTATGCGATGTTTGAGGACCACTTAACATCAGACAAGCCGTTTAGAAAATCGGCAACAACAGTCGGTAATGTGCTTGGTAGATACCATCCACACGGCGACCAAGCGGTATATGGAACAATGGTTAGAATGGCGCAACCGTTCTCCCTTCGCCATCCGCTAATTGACGGACACGGAAACTTCGGTAATGTTGACGGTGACGGCGCTGCTGCATACCGTTATACCGAGGCGAGAATGTCAAAACTTGCAAACGAACTTATGGCGGACATTGAAAAAGATGTTGTTGACTTTGTTCCAAACTTTGATAATTCAAGAAAAGAGCCAACCGTTCTTCCATCAAGATTTCCAAATGTCCTTGTAAACGGAAGTGTGGGAATTGCCGTAGGTATGGCAACAAACATTCCACCACATAACCTTGGAGAAGTAATTGACGGAACAATCCACCTAATTGATAACCCCGAGGCAAGCGTTGAGGAAATGATGGAGTATGTAAAAGGCCCTGACTTCCCAACATATGCAACAATTTACGGTAAGCGTGGAATTATTGACGCATATACCACAGGTAGAGGTAGAGTAGTTGTCCGTTCCAAAGCGGAATGCGAGGAAGACAACCATAGAATTGTCGTTACCGAAATTCCTTATATGGTAAATAAGAGCCAACTTATCGAAAAGATGGCGGACCTTGTAAAAGATAAGAGAGTAGAGGGAATTACAGGTATTCGTGACGAGAGTGGCCGTGCGGGAATGAGAATAGTAATTGAGTGTAAGAGGGACGCAAACCTTCAAGTAATACTCAATCAACTTTATAAAAATACCCAACTTCAAGACACTTGCGCTATGAATATGCTCGTTTTGGTAAATGGCGAGCCAAAGACACTTGGACTTCGTGAAATCCTTGGCGAATATATCAAATTCCAAGAGGAAGTTGTTACCCGTAGAACTCGCTTTGAACTTAAAAAAGCGCAAGCCGAGGCGCACATTTACGAGGGCTATAAGATTGCTATTGATAACATTGATGAAGTAATCACTATCATTCGTTCAAGCGAAAGCACACAAGTTGCAAAAGAGCGCTTGAAGGATAGATTCTTGCTCTCCGATGAGCAGTCACAGGCTATTGTTGATATGACACTTGGCCGTCTTAGTGGTATGGAAAGACAAAAGGTTGAGGACCGTTTGGCAAAACTCCATGCAATGATTAAGGAACTAAACGAAATCCTTGGCGACAACTCAAAGATTAGAGAAATTATCAAGAACGAACTTGAAGAAATAAAGAGAAAATATGCGGACGAAAGACGCACCGTAATAATTGATAGCGAGGACGAAATCGACCTTGAAGACCTTATTGAGCGTCACGAATGCGTAATTACTCTTACAAATTCGGGATACATCAAGCGTATTCCTGCCGATACCTATGAGGCGCAACACCGTGGCGGTAAGGGACTTATCGCAATGGGAACAAAGGATGAAGACTTTATTGAAAACATCCTTGTTGCAAACTCACATGCTCATCTACTTATGTTCACCGATAACGGAAAGATTTTTGTCCGTAAGGTATATAGAATTCCTGAAAGTTCACGCACTGCAAAAGGCTCTAACCTTATCAACCTAATCGAGATTGAAAAGGGTGAAAAGGTAACGGCAATGATTCCTCTTATGGAATTTGAGGAAAACGAATACCTCGTTATGCTCACACGCAAGGGCGTAATTAAGCGCACACGCGTAAAGGAATACGAATATCAGCGTAAGGGCGGAAAGATTGCTATCAATCTTGATGAGGGTGATGAACTCATCTTTGTCGGACATACAAAGGGCGATAGCGACATTCTTATCGCAACTAAAAACGGACAGGGCGCACGCTTTAATGAAAATAAGGTTAGCGTCGTTGGTAGAACCGCAAGAGGTGTGCGTGGTATCGACCTTCGTGAAGGCGATGATGTGTGCGGAGCGGTTATCGTTGATGAAACAAAGTGGCTACTCACCATTACTGAAAACGGATTTGGAAAGAGAAGTGAATTTAGCGACTTCGAGGCAAGAAACCGTGGTATCTTTGGTGTGCGCGCCCATAATATCAATGAAAAGACAGGCAAACTCGCTACAATCGGCGCAGTTACCGATGAAGACGATATTATGGCAATCACCGATGGCGGTGTAGTAATTAGAACACATGTTGGCGAAGTTCCTGTTTATAATAGAAGCGCAAGCGGTGTTCGTGTTATGAGAATTGCCGAAGGGTCAAAGGTTGCTAAAATGACATTTGTCAGCCGTGAGGACGATGAAGAAGAAAATGTTGAGGGCGCACCCGAGGGAGCAAACGAAAATGCAACCGATACAGTGGTGACCGAGGCTCAAAATATCGACACAGCCCCCGCTGAAAACGAAAAGCCCGATGGCGATAACGAGTAATTTCTTATGAAATCACAAATAAAAAAATCGCTTAGATTTGTCCTTGCTTGTGTAATTTTGTTCGCACTTGTCCTGCCTTTTGCCTCGTGTGAAAGACAGGATGAGGCGCAAAGTATCGAAATAGTTAAGGATTTGATCGAGCGCTCATATACCTTGAATGTTGTTTACTACGGTGAGGGACTTCCCTATGATGCACAAAAACAAGTTGAGGGCGAATATTATGAGGTTACCGAGGACGCACCGTTTAGAATTAGAAATGATTTGATTGTAGAAACAAGGGCGGTGTTCTCGGAAGATATTGCACTCGGACTTCTCGGTGCATACCTTGACGGATATTCAAATATGGGTGTTGTCGTTTACGCAAGGTATCTAACAGGTCCTGACGGTTATTTGACCGTGTATAAGGACTATAAAAATGTAAACGACCAAATCACAAAATACGATACATCAAGCGTTCAAATCATAAAAAACAGAAAAAATAAGATAGTTGCAAGTGTAACAAGCGTTGACGGTGGCGAAACAATTGAAGTGACGCTCATTTACGAAAACGACGCTTGGAAACTTGACACACCGACGCTATAATGCTAAAAGCATGAATTGTCACTCTGTGACATGAATTGCCCTGCGGTCATGAATTGCCCTTACGGGCATGAATTGTTCGCAAGCGAACATGCCCTAAAGGATTAGCAATGCGTGAATATTCAAATTAAATAAAAATAAAAGGCAATGCAGGCGGTCAAGGAAAAACGGACACATTCCGCATTCCGAATACCGAATTCCGCATTTGCCTCTTGGAGGCATTAGATGGCAAAAAAAGCAGTAAAAAATGATAAAAAGGGCGAGGGCGCAGGACTTAGCGCCGAGGCTCAAAAGAAAAAGGCTCTTGAAACAGCGATAGCGCAAATTAAGAAAGAAAACGGTGAGGGTTCAATCATTCGTTTGGGTGATGCTCCAACCGTCAAAATTAGCGCAGTTTCAACAGGCTCGTTAACACTTGACTTGGCTCTTGGTGTTGGCGGACTTCCAAAAGGAAGAATTATTGAAATTTACGGTCCTGAATCATCAGGTAAGACAACAATAGCACTTCACGCAGTTGCGGAGTGCCAAAAAGAAGGCGGAACAGCGGCATTTATCGACGCTGAACACGCACTCGACCCTGTATATGCAAAGGCAATCGGTGTTAACACTGATGAACTTTTAGTATCCCAACCCGACCACGGAGAACAAGCACTCGAAATTGCCGAGGCGCTTATTAACTCGGGCGCAGTTGATATTATCGTAATTGACTCCGTTGCAGCCCTCGTTCCTCAACAGGAAATTGAAGGCGGTATGGGAGATAGCCATATGGGAGTTCAAGCAAGACTTATGTCACAAGCGCTTAGAAAACTCACAGGTGCTATCAATAAATCAAATTGTATACTCATTTTCATCAACCAATTAAGAAGTAAGATTGGCGTTATGTATGGAAACCCCGAAACTACAACGGGTGGTAACGCACTTAAATTCTATGCGTCGGTGAGAATTGATATAAGAAAGAGCGAAACACTCAAAAACGGTAGCGAGGCATACGGTAACCATGTAAAAGCAAAGGTTGTTAAAAATAAAGTTGCCCCACCGTTCAAGGTTGCGGAATTTGACATTTTGTATGGCTCGGGAATTTCGAAATCAACGGAAATTATCGACCTTGCAATCGACCTTGGCATCGTAGAAAAGAGTGGTTCATTCTTCTCCTACGGAGATGTAAAAATCCAAGGAAAAGATAAAACAAAAGCCTACCTTGAAGCAAATGCCGATATAATGGCGGAACTTGAAGAAAAAATCAAAGCAAAACTTCAAAACGGAGAAGCAGGGGATAGCGGAGATGGAGATTTTGACCTTCCTGACAGTGATGAGTTTGATCTCTCGGCTTTGGGAATAGAAGATTAAATCAAATAGACTTGCTATTTGATTTAATCTAACGAATATCACCGTTGGATTGAAGAAACTTTGGACTCGTTCTGAAACCCCAAAACCACGCCTTCGGATTGCAGGGAAGTCTAACTTGTTCTAAACACCTTAAATATCGCCGTTGGATTGAAGAAACTTTGGACTTGTTCTGAAACCCCAAAACCACGGCTTCGGATTGCAGGGAAGTTGGACTTCGTTCGAAAAACAAACACAAAAAACAAAGACACGCGCCCAAGGGTTGGGCGAAATTGACCGATATGGTCGCAAAGGAATTTTATGGATAAAATTTACTATAAGATTGAAAAAATCAAGAAGACA
>JAZNJK010000097.1:0-2742 GCA_045578005.1 Eubacteriales bacterium
GGGGCGCTTTGCGGGTAGTGAATACGGAAAAAGCAAGCGCGCAGGAGAAGACCTTATGTTTGACTATGCAAAGGAAACAGGGGCAAAAGTGCTTGTTTACCGATTCCCAAACTTGTTTGGAAAATGGTGCAGACCTAATTACAATAGCGCTATTGCGACATTTTGTCATAATATAGCGAACGATATGCCGATTCAAGTTAATGATCCAAGCGTTATTTTGAATGTCGTTTATATTGACGATTTAGTTGATGAAATGATTCGTGCGCTTAGCGGAAACGAAACGAAGCAAGGACAGTATTGCACAGTCCCCGTTCAGTTTGAGGCTACCCTTGGATTTATTGCGGATACGATAAAAAGTTTTCCGAAAATCCGTGAGGAACTTGGTGTGCCTAATTTTGAAAATGCACTTGTTTCTAAACTTTACAGCACATATCTTTCATATTTGCCTACTGAAAAATTTATATATGATTTGAAAATGAACTGCGATCAAAGAGGAAGTTTTACGGAAATAATTAGAACTTCCGATAGAGGACAATTCAGTGTAAATATTTCAAAGCCCGAGATTACAAAGGGAAATCACTGGCATCACTCTAAAAACGAAAAATTCGTCGTTGTGAAGGGTGAGGCGCTTATTCAAATGAGAAAAATCGGCACTGATGAAAACGGAAACGATTATCCTATTGTTGAATTTAAGGTTAGTGGTGAAAAAATTCAAGTTGTTGAAATGATAACAGGATGGACTCACAACATAATAAATCTTTCGAAAACCGAGGATCTTGTTACTTTTATGTGGGCAAATGAGGCATTTGATCCCTCAAAGCCTGATACTTTCTTTGAAAAGGTGTAAATAATGGAAATTAAAATTGATTATTCAGATGTAAAATTTAAGGAAAACGGAAAATTAAAACTTCTTATTATTGTAGGAACAAGACCCGAGATCATTCGTCTTTCCGCGGTAATAAATAAGTGCCGTGAGTATTTTGACTGTGTGCTTGCACATACTGGTCAAAACTACGATTACAATCTTAACGGAATATTTTTCAAGGATTTGAAACTTGCAGAGCCTGAAGTTTATATGGATGCGGTTGGAGATGATCTTGGAGCAACAGTGGGAAATATAATTAATTGCTCTTACAAACTTATGAATCAAATCAAACCTGATGCGTTGCTTATTTTGGGTGATACTAACTCTTGCTTGTCGGCTATTTCGGCCAAAAGACTTCATATTCCCATTTTCCATATGGAAGCAGGAAACCGTTGTAAAGATGAATGTCTTCCCGAGGAAACAAATAGGCGCATAGTTGACATTATTTCCGATGTTAACCTTGCTTATTCCGAGCACGCGAGAAGATATCTTGCTGAATGTGGACTTCCAAAAGAAAGAACATATGTAACAGGAAGCCCTATGGCTGAGGTTTTACACGCAAATCTTGATGATATAGAGAAGTCTGATATTCTTACTCGTCTTGGACTTGAAAAGAAGAAATACATTCTTCTATCGGCTCACAGAGAGGAAAATATTGATACAGAAAAGAATTTCTTGTCATTATTTAATGCTATAAATAAAATGGCGGAAAAGTATGATATGCCAATCCTTTATTCTTGCCATCCAAGAAGTAGAAAGAGAATAGAGTCGAGCGGATTTGAACTTGATAAGAGAGTTATAAGACACGAGCCACTTGGTTTCCACGATTATAACAATCTTCAAATGAATGCTTTTGCAGTTGTTTCCGATAGCGGAACATTGCCTGAGGAATCAAGTTTCTTTACATCAGTTGGAAAATCGTTCCCAGCGGTTTGCATTCGCACATCGACTGAACGCCCTGAAGCGCTTGATAAGGCTTGCTTTATTCTTGCGGGTATTGATGAATCCTCACTACTTCAAGCGGTCCAAACGGCGGTTCAAATGACCGAGAATGATGATCTTGGAATTCCAGTTCCTGATTATACTGATGAGATCGTGTCAACAAAGGTTGTTAAGATAATCCAATCTTATACTGGCGTTGTTAACAAAATGGTTTGGAGAAAAATTTAAATATAAAAAGTGATTTTCAAATTTGAAAATCACTTTTTGTATTTTATTAATACTACGATTTAGAGAGCGTTTATCTTTCCGAGATATAGCAATTAGCATCGCTTATAGCAAGTCACAAGTCGAGAGAATTTACCAAGATGCGCTAAAAAAAGTAAAAATTCCTTAAAGTTGATGCCTTATGATGCCTTATGGGACAAAATAATGCTCTAAAATGTATAATGAAAAGTCAGGCAAAAGGGAAAGGTCACGAAAAAATGACATCTTTTGCTTGACAAAGCATTATAAGTGAGGTAAAATATAAATGGCTATAAGCACAAAGCCAGGCGGTAAATATGATACCGAAAACGGTCAATATGTTTCGGATGGCTCAAGCGATGCCGGGCAAAGTAAAAAGCAAGAGCCGACAAAAATGCAAAAGATTGGTGAGGCGTTAAAAGGCTGTGGCATTGCGATATCTACAAATCTAAAATTTGTGACTGAAAGTATAAATAAAAATCCTCAAAAAGCGCAAGAAATATTTTCTGATGCTATCAAAGCAGGAAAAATAAATCTTAAATTAAGAGAGCAAAAGCAAATGGAGCATATTGAGGGAACGCTCCAGTATAAACAAGCACTCGAACACGGCAAAGAGCCGAGCATTTTGAATGAGGATGCGAATAAGCTAATTAAACTTTATGCAGGTAAAGGGAAACAAGTCGGAGGCCAAG
>JAZNJK010000098.1:0-10014 GCA_045578005.1 Eubacteriales bacterium
AAGCTGGAGCGAGGCTGGTGCTTTGCGTGGTATAAATGACGAGCGCGGAAAGTTGTTTTATGAGTACATTCGCATTTTGAAGGACAAGCAACCAAAGTTTTTTGTTGCAGAAAATGTTTCGGGTATGCTTGCTGATATGCATCGTGAAGCCGTTCAAAACATAATCCAAAGCTTTGAAGATGCGGGATACAACATATCCGTCACGCTTGTCAATGCTGTGGATTATGGTGTTCCGCAAGATAGAAAAAGAGTATTTTATGTGGGTATACGCAAAGATTTGAATATGAGATTTGTATTTCCCGAACCTCAAAAAAGAAAGTACACATTATACGACGCCATTTGGGATTTAAGAGAAACAGCAATTCCTGCATTAAAATCTAACAAAACGAATGGAGCAAACTGCAAGTTCCTCAATCACGAATACATGATAGGTGGATTTTCCACCATCTATATGTCACGTAATCGTGTTCGCTCATGGGACGAGCCTTCCTTTACCATTCAGGCGGGAGGTCGCCACGCTCCCATACACCCACAGGCGCCTAAAATGGTATTTATTGAAAAGAATAAACGTGAATTTGTAAAAGGCAAAGAGGACTTGTATCGCAGATTAAGCGTAAGAGAATGTGCAAGGATTCAAACATTCCCTGACACCTTTGAATTTGTGTATACAGATGTTGCCGATGCGTACAAAATGATTGGCAATGCCGTGCCTGTAAACTTGGCGTTTGCAGTAGCGACAAGAATTAAACATTTGCTAAAAGGAGAGATTGAGTGAATCAGTTAGAAGAGAGAATATTAAGATTACTCATAGAAAAAGATAATCCATATCAAGCGGTTCCTATAACATTTTCTGATGTTGAATTACCTTATATCATTGAAGCAATTAAACATCTTGACAATATGGGTTATGTAAAACAAGCTTGCACTCTATGTTCTGCAAGTGCAATACTGACCTCGAGTGGCAAGTATTACATTGAAGAAAAAGAAAAAAGAGGATACGGAGCATATTACGATACCATAAAGGAACTGTCCGATATAATCTCCAAAGCAAAAGATTTGTCGCAAAGTGACAATAAAAAAGAAATTTCTCTTTTTTTGAGACAATCTTTTATTCCTTATCATGATAAACTTGGTGAAGATGCTGTTTATGGCTTTCGAACAAGCTTTGGAACTGCTTCATCGAACGAGATGGATGATTTCAAAGCCGATTTGAACTATCTTGTCAAACTCCTTACAAGGGTATTAAATGAATATAAAATTGAAGCACAACAATCGAGGTTAGAGATGGCAAAAATAGAAATAAATCCAACTTTTAATAACAGCAACGAAAATTACAATAGTCAAAATACGTCTATTGAAATCACCTTGGATCAAACTATGCAAGAAATAACTAAATGTCACGAATTATCTCCGGAAGATAAAATCACATTACAGCAGATGCTTTTTGAAATCGAAACAGCCAAAAAAGACAGGAACAAAAGTGCGGTTTGGGAAAAAATAAAAACAGCAGGAAAGTGGATCCTTGAGAAAGGAATAGAGGTTGGAACAGCGGCTCTTCCATATATAGCGCAGGCTCTAAAGTAAGACCCGCAAAAACAAGGACAAATGTTACTTTCGACCCCTATAAAATATACCTTTTGGAGTTTCCACCCCCGTTTTTGACCGATTTTTATACCTTTTGGAGTTTTGACCCACGTCGAAAGTGTCGTTTGTCTGACGAGAAAATGAGTCAAAATTGGCTTAAAACAAGCAAAAACGAGCCCTTTTAGCGGTTTTGAGTTAAAAATCCCAAAAATCGGTGTTCAAAATCAAAAAATGCCCCTTTTTTAAAGTGGGACAAATGTTACTTTTGAGCAAAGTTCAAAAGTTAATTTTACAGCAGTTTAGTATAACATATCGAGAAGAGGTCTTTACAATGCAAGATAAATTTGATAAGTATTTAAAAGATGGAAGTCAACCTACCAGACAAAAAGCACTGACAGCAAAATCTTATAAAAACATAGATCATTCTTTGCAAGATAAAGACACGAATTGCGAACTTGCAACTTACGGAGATGCTCTTTTGAAATGTGCATTTTGCAAAATTTTATTTGATGACGGCGTTGAAAATATTACTGTAAAAAAGCAAAACTACGAATCGGATAAAGTTTTGGTTGAAGTTATCGCTCGTCACTATGAATTGTTAAATTATATACGCTTTGACGACAAAACAAACAGTGAAATTCCTCAACATTATGACTATAAAGCACCGTCACAAAAGGGAAATGATTCTCCGAGTAAATATATAGCAACAACGGTAGAAGCGTTAGTGTCTGCCATTTATTTAGACAATGGGGAAGATTTTGGTTTGGTGGTGAAAATTGCGGAGCATTGGAAAGAACTGATTGACAACTCCCAAAAAACAAAGGAGCAAAAATGAGAATTTGTCCATTTTCAAGAAAGTGTAGCGGTTGTCAACTGCAAAACTTAACATATTCCGAGCAACTTAAAATGAAACAAGTTAAACTCATTCGTTTGCTCGGTAGATATGCCCATGTTGAAGAAATTATCGGAATGGAAAACCCACTTCATTACCGAAACAAAGCGCAAGCGATGTTCGGATTTAAAAACGGAAAAATCATTTCGGGAATTTATCAGTCAACCCTTGGAAAAATTGCCGAGGTTGAAGACTGTATGCTCGAAAGCGAACAATCGCAAAAAATCGTTAAAACCGTCAAAAAACTTGCCATAAAACATAAAATCAAATCTTTCGACTTGCAAACAGGCAAGGGATTTTTAAGACATGTTTTGATAAGAGAAGGTTTCAAAACAGGTCAAATTATGGTCGTTATAGTGAGCGCAAATGATACCTTTGATAAAAAGAGCGACTTCGTTGCTGACCTAATAAAAATGCACCCTAATATCACAACCATCGTTTGGAACATAAACCCAACCGACACCCCGCTTTTCCTCGGTAAGAAAAGTGAAGTGCTATATGGTAACGGCTACATAACGGACATTCTTTGCGACCTTGAATTTAGAATTAGCCCGTCGTCGTTTTACCAAGTAAACCCCACACAAACGCAAATTCTCTATGATACCGCAAGAGAGTTCGCCAATTTAAGCGGTGAGGAAACAGTTCTTGATGCTTACTGTGGCACAGGCACAATAGGACTTACAATGTCAAAAAATGCCAAGAAAATCTTGGGCGTGGAAATAAATAGCGACGCAATAAAGGACGCAAAAGAAAATGCGACTTTGAACGGAATAACAAATGCGGAATTTTATAGCGGAGACGCAGGCGAATATATTTCAAACCTCGCAAGAAAAAAAGAAAAAATAGATGTAGTCATCACTGACCCCCCTCGTGCAGGCTGTAGTCCCAAATTTCTAAAAAGCATTACAACCCTTATGCCAAAAAGAGTAGTCTATGTTTCGTGTAACCCTGATACCCTTGCGCGCGACCTAAATACACTCACAAAATCGGGATATAAGGTCAAAAAAATCCAACCCGTAGATATGTTTCCCTATACAAACCATGTTGAAACGGTCGTGTGCTTGACAAGGTCAAATAAATAACAACTAAAAACTTTGAAATTATGAGGTAAAGACAGTCCTTTACGAAAACGGAACTCTTAAAGAGTCCTATGAACTTATAATCTAATAATCAACATACTTCTTTTGCAAAAAGGAGCAAATATGAAACTAAATGTTAAAATGCTTGAAAACGAAATATGGTTTGGTGGCACAGTGGACCATGCGCCAAAAAACCCTTTCGACAAGAATTCAAAATATGATTACAATATGAATATGGGCGGAAATCAAACAATGCCCCTTTATCTATCTACAATGGGCAGATACATTTGGTGCGAAGACCCTATGATTGTTCATATTGAAAATGGCGAAATCTCACTTGATGCGATTAGCGAAATTTTCCTTGTAAATGCGGGAACAACGCTAAAAGATGCCTATATGTGTGCAAAAAACGAGCATTTTAACTTTTCGGGCAAAGTTCCGCCACTTAAATTTTTCGAGAGCGCACAGTATAATTCGTGGATGGAACTTGACTACAACCAAAACCAAGCGGACATCTTGAAATACGCACACGGCATAGTCGATAACGGCTACGAGGCAGGCGTTATTATGATTGATGAAGGTTGGCATACCCGTTACGGACTTTGGGAATGGGATTTTACAAAATTCCCCGACCCAAAAGCGATGATTGATGAACTCCATTCCCTCGGATTTAAAGTAATGCTATGGGTAGTTCCCCTCGTTACTGCCGACGGACAGTCGTTTAGTATGAACTACTTCTCCTACCGTAGTTTTTTGGAAGGTGCATGTGGTGATAAGGAATATTTCCTTCGCAACGACGATGGTAAAGTCGCCCTTGTCGAGTGGTGGAACGGATTTAGTGCGATTCTTAATATGTGCAAGGAAGAGGATAGAGAATTCCTTGATAAACGCCTAAGACACCTAATTAACGAATATGGAGTTGACGGTTTTAAATTCGACGGCGGAAATATCCAAATGTTCGATAATTCTAACATCGTAAACGGAACGCAAACGAAGTTCACCCCCGCCGAGTTGAATAAAGCGTGGAATGAGTTTGGCGAAAGATACGAATACCACGAATATAAAGACACCTTCAAAGGTGGCGGACGCGCGGTAATCCAACGCCTTCAAGACCGAAGCCATAAATGGACTGCCGAGGAACACGGACTCGGTAGCATTCTTCCGTCAGCACTTTTACAGGGACTTATTGGTCACCCCTTCATTTGTCCCGATATGGTAGGTGGTGGAGAGTGGTCGTTTAACTATGTCCCAAACTTCAAAGTAGATAGCGAACTTTTCGTTAGAATGGCACAACTTAGTTCGCTTTTCCCAATGATGCAATTTTCGTGGGCGCCTTGGCGTGTCCTTGATGAAAAATATGCCACTCTGTGCCTTGAAAGTGCGAATTTGCACAAAAAATTTGTCCCCTATATCATAAACCTCGTAAAAGAAAGTGCCGTGAGCGGTGAGCCAATCGTTCGCCATATGGAATATGAATTTCCGCACCAAGGCTATGAAAAGGTAAACGACCAATTTATGCTTGGTAGCGATGTTTTAGTTGCTCCCGTGCTTAATAAGGGACAAACCGAGCGAGAGGTCAAACTTCCCAAAGGTAAATGGCTCTATCTTGGAGAGAGTGAATACGATGGTGCAAAAACAGTCACAGTCCCCTCGCCAATAGAAATTCTTCCATACTTTGTGAGGAAAAAATAATGATTTATGATAAAATCAAAAAAATCACCAAAATCAACCTCGGTTGGAGCGGTGATGAAAAATATAAGATAGTAACAAATGACGAAAAAACTTATCTTTTAAGAATAGCAAGCGAGAAAAACGCCCCTCATTATAAGGAGATTTTCGACCTTGCTTCAAAGATAAATGCCCCCATTTGCGCACCAATCGAATATGGCGAGTGCGATATGGGAACATATACAATCTTTTCATGGATTGACGGGGACGATGCCGAAAAACTCGTTCCGACTCTCGATGAAAAAACACAATATAGCCTCGGCTATGATGCAGGTAAAATCCTAAAAGAAATTCACAAAATCCCCGCCCCCGACACGCTTGATAGTTGGGAAGTGCGTTTTGGCAAAAAGATAGATAAAAAGATAAAAGCCTACGATGAGTGTGCGTTAAAATACGAAAATGGCGAAAAATTCAAGGAATTTATAAACGAAAATCGCCACCTTCTCAAAGACCGCCCCCAAACATTCCAACACGGTGATTACCATATCGGCAATATGATGATCGAAAACGGGAAACTCGTTGTCATTGATTTTGACAGATACGATTTTGGTGACCCGTGGCAAGAAATGAATAGAATAGTGTGGAGCGTTAAGGCATCACCCAAATTTGCAAAAGGCACACTTGACGGATATTTTGATAACAAAATCCCCGAGGAATTTTGGCGACTTCTCGCCCTCTATATTTGCACAAATACACTGTCCTCTCTCCCTTGGGCAATCCCCTTTGGAGAAAAGGAAATTACGACAATGAAAAATCAAGCAAAAGAGGTCCTCTTTTGGTATAACGATATGAAAGAAATAATTCCAAAATGGTATTATGAGGAGTAGGAAAAATGCATAAGTGCCATACATATTTCAGAATAATAGGCGATATCGACCCCGATTTTATATCCTATGCCCTTGGCACATCGCCCGATAAATTTATAAAAAAAGGCACACGCCTACCGATAAGCAACCGAGTGACCGAAAATGATGATTACATTATCGGCTATAACGACAATTACAATGTTGATATAAACGAAATGATAAGAGTAACACTCAAAGACATAATTGACAAGGCGGAACTTCTTTGCAAAATGAGAGTTCAAATGCATTATGAATACTACCTTGTCGTAGTGCCGAAAATCGAGAGCGATAGCGATGAGCCAAGTCCGATTTTGTCACTTGATAAAGACATTATAGAATTCCTTTATAAATCGGGAGCGCAACACGACCTCGATTATTACATTTACTAAATAGGAGCAAAAAATGAACGCACTTGATATAATCGAAATAATAAACGAAGGCGCATATAAAATGGAGGGAGATACCTGCGATACAATAAAGGCAGGCGACCCACAAAAAGAAATAAAGAAACTCGGTCTTACTATGTTTGCAACGGTTGATACAGTTCGAAAATCATCAGAGATGGGAATAGATATGCTCATCGTTCACGAGCCAACCTACTATGACCATATGGAGAATATGAGAAAAACCCCCGTTACCGATGCAAAAAAGGACCTTATTGAAAAAAGCGGAATAGTTATCTACCGTTACCACGATAGAATGCACTTCCGTGATGTTGATGAAGTTCCCGAGGGCGAAATTCACTATATGGGACTAAAAGGTAAGATTTTGAAAACTCCGTTCAGCGCATCATATATTTTCGAGTGCGACACCCCAATTAGTGCGGGTGAAATTAGCGAAATTATGAAAAATGACCTCGGCATAAAGCATTTAAGAGTTGCGGGCGAACTCAATAAGAAATCAACAAGATTCGGTGCGTGCTTTGGCACTCCTTCGGGTGTTTTTGACCTTCTTTGTGATGAAAATATTGAGATAGTTATGACAGGAGAGGCTTGTGAATGGGCGCTTGCCGAATATGCCCGTGATGCTTGCGCCCTCGGTTTTAATAAAACGCTTATGGTAATGGGACATATCCCTTCCGAGAGGGACGGAATGCGCCTTCTTGCAAAGCGACTTGCGAAGAAACTTCCAATAGATGTTGAATATATTGAATGTGGAGAGGTGTATCACTAATGGATAAAGTAAAAATACTTTTTCTTGGCACTTGTGCGTGTGATTTCTCCGAGCGACTAAATACCGACCTTAAAATGACACTTGATAAGGACGCAAGGCGCTCATCTTCCGCCCTTGTCAATGGCGAAATCCTTATTGATTGCGGTCCGCACACCCTAAACTCTCTCGACATTCTAAATATTCCGTTAGACAGCATTACCGACCTTTTCGTAACTCATTTGCACGGTGACCATTTCGATATTGAAAATATAAGAAAATTAGCGAAAAATAGACACACCCCCCTTAAAATATGGTTAAGAGAGGACGCAATCTTTGATGAAATTCCAAATGCCGAAATTATGCGTATGTGTCTCTTCTCAAAATATGAAGTTAGCGAAAACCTCTTTGTAACACCGCTTAGAGCCAATCACGATCAAAATGCATTTCCCGAGCATTTTTTAATTGAAATAAAAGGCAAAAAAATCTTCTATGGTTGTGATGGTGCGTGGCTTTTAAACGATACATATTACCACATTTCGAACCAAAACCTCGATATAGCGGTGCTTGATTGCACTATGGGAGATTATGACGGAGATTGGCGCGTGGGCGAGCATAATAGTATAGGAATGTTAAGAGTTCTTATCCCCTCGCTAAAAAGCGTTAAAGCAATAAACAATGAAACGAAAGTCTACTTTTCGCACCTCGCCCCCTCACTCCATAAACCCCACGAAGAAACCGAAAAAATCGCACATACCCTCGGCGCTTCCGTAGCATTCGACGGACTGTGTGTCGAAATTTAAGGAGAAAATATGATTATAAAAAATGAAATTCCGATTTTGGAGTTTGACACCGAAAAAAGCGCGGTTTTAAACCCCGACCACGAAAAATTGCCCTTATCCCTACCCGAAAAGGCGGTTTTTGCTTTCCTTGGTGACGAAATTGACAACTATGCCACAAGAGTTGGTGCAAAGATGGTTGCCTACTTCGAGTCCGCAACGAAAAATTACCCCATCTACATAACCGAGTATAAGGGCGAGAGCGTTGTGCTTTGCCAAGCCCCTGTCGGTGCGTCACCATCGGCTCAAATTATGGATTGGCTAATCGGCTACGGAGTGCGCAAAATCATATCCGCAGGTTCGTGCGGTGTGCTTACCGATATAGAGGAAAACGCATTTTTAATCCCCTATACCTGTTTAAGAGATGAAGGCACATCTTACCACTATATGCCCCCGTCAAGATATGTCGATGTTGACGAAGTCGCAATTTCGGCTATCGAAAAAGCACTTGATAATCTAAACCTCACCGCAAGAAAAATAAAAACTTGGTCAACCGACGGATTTTACCGTGAAACGAAAGAAAAGGTAGAGTATAGAAAAAGTGAGGGCTGTGAAACTGTCGAAATGGAATGTTCTGCACTTTGCTCGGTCGCAAAAATGAGAGAAGCCACCTTTGGAATGCTCCTTTACAGTGCCGACACCCTTGCAGTGCTTGACCGTTATCTTGAACGCGACTGGGGAAGAAATTCCAAGGAAAAAGCACTCGCCATTTGCTTTGAGGCACTCTCTCTTTTGTGATTTCGCAAAAAAATAGGCAAAAAATACCTCATCTTTTGTCTATCCCTACAAAATACGCATACATAAGGCGTAATTTTCGAAAAACACTTGAAATCACCCCTTTTTAATGATAAAATTGTAAATGATAAAAAATATTTTCAAAGGAGAACAAAATTATGGCAAGATTTATTTTGAACGAAACCTCTTACTTCGGCGCAGGTTCAAGAAGTGAACTTGTAAACGAAATCGCAAGAAGAGGCTACAAAAAGGCATTTATCGTAGGAGATAAGGACCTTGTAAAATTCGGAGTTGTCGCAATGGTAACCGACACAATGGGCGATTTCCCATACGACCTTTTTTCTGAATTCAAAGCAAACCCAACCGTTAACAATGTAAAGGACGGTGTTGAGGCATTCAAAGCATCAGGCGCTGACTTCATCATCGCAATCGGTGGCGGTAGCGCAATCGACACTGCAAAGGCAATCGGTATCATCATCAACAACCCTGAATTCGCTGATGTTGTATCACTTGAAGGCGTTGCTCCTACAAAGAACAAGGCTGTGCCTACCTTTGCAGTACCTACTACTGCGGGAACGGCAGCTGAGGTGACCATCAACTATGTCATCACAGACGAGGAGAACCGCAAGAAGATGGTTTGCGTGGACCCTAACGACATACCTGTATGTGCGGTGATCGACTGCGAGCTTATGATGAGCATGCCTAAAGGACTTACGGCCTCAACTGGTCTTGATGCATTGACTCATGCCATCGAGAGCTACATCACTCCTGGCGCATGGACAATGAGCGACATGTTCGAATACAAGGCCATCGAGCTCATCCACCAGCACCTTTACAATGCAGTTCAGGACGGAAACGACGTAAAGGCTCGCGAGGGAATGGCTGAAGCGCAGTATATCGCCGGTATGGGATTCTCCAATGTCGGTCTGGGCATCGTACACTCGATGGCTCACCCTCTCGGAGCATTCTATGACACGCCGCATGGAGTGGCCAATGCACTTCTTCTTCCATATGTGATGGAGTACAATGCTGATTCTCCTGCACGCGAGAAATATCTTGGCATCGCTAAGGCCATGGGCGTAAATACAGAAGGCATGAGCGTGGACGAAGGAGTGGCAGCGGCAGTCAAGGCTGTGCGCGACCTCTCGATCAGCGTGAACATT
>JAZNJK010000099.1:0-5238 GCA_045578005.1 Eubacteriales bacterium
GTATATCATCAGTCGCTTGCGACTGTATCTCATCACGGCAGAGCCGTGTATCTCATTAACGCCTTGTGTTGTATCTCATCGGTCCGTAGGAATGTATATCATTTTCTTGACTTTTTTCGAAATGTGTGCTAAAATGAAAAAACAAAAATCACTAACGGAGCAAAAAAATGAACGAAAAAGGAAAAATCAAAAATATAGTTTTTGACTTTGGACAGGTTCTTGTCTATTTTCAACCCGAATATATGACAGGTGTCTATGTTACCGACCCCGATGATAAAGCGCTACTTTGCGAGGTCGTTTTTGACCGTCTTTATTGGGATAGGCTCGACGCAGGCACAATAACGAATGAAGAAACACTTACCGAAATTAAAAAACGCCTACCCGAAAGACTTCACGAGGTGAGCGAGAAAATTTATTGGAACTGGATATACAACATTCCCGAAATTGAGGGTATGAGTGACCTGATAAAACACCTCAAAAACAACCACAGGGTGAGCCTTTTTGTCCTTTCCAACATATCACACTACTTTGCCGACCATGCCGACGAAATTCCAATCTTGAAACAAATACCAAACCGCATTTTCTCGGCAAGAATAGGAATTACCAAGCCAAAAAGGGAGATTTTCGCCACCCTGTGTGAGAAATTCGACCTAAACCCCGCCGAAACAATCTTTATCGACGATAACGAAAACAATGTCAAAGGCGCACTCGATTTCGGACTTAACGCATACCTCTTTGACGGAAGTGCCGAAAAACTTAAATCTTATCTTGACTCCGTCCTTGACTGAAAAACCTCATAAAACTAACGCAAAGGCGTTTTTGTTTATTTTTAACAAAAAACGCCTTTTTTACTTGATTTTATATGTAATATATGTTAAAATAACATAGTAAACAATCTTGAAGGAGAAAATATATGAGGTTTTTAAAATTGTTTCTATTTTTGGCACTTGCACTTGCACTTGTTTTTAGTGCGGTTTCTTGCGGTGACGATGAAGAAAGTTCAACATCAAGTCAAAGCCAATCACAACAAAGTTCAAGCGAAAGTTCAAGCCAAAGCGAGAGCGAAAAGGAAAGCGAAAGCAATTCTTTCATCTATGATGAAGAAGATGAAAGTTCATCAACCGACAAGGAAAGTTCCTCGTCCGAAAGCGAATCCGAAAGCGAGAGCGAAGTTGATAGCGAGGTGAAGGAAAAGGTGCTTTCAATCCTTGAAACAAAACACAAACTCACCTATAACGATGACGGCTCGTTTAGAGTGTTGATAATTGCCGATGCGCATATGGACGCAACATCTGATCAAACGAAAGTCAAGGCAGTTAAAGATAGAATTAAAATGCTCGTTGATGAGGTTTTGCCAAACCTCGTTATCTTCACAGGTGATAACACAATAAATTCAAGCACCGAGGCAAAGTTGAGGGCAAATATTGACACACTTGTCAGTTACATTGAAGAAAAGGAAATTCCGTGGTGTCATGTGTTCGGAAATCACGACCACGAAAACGCACTTTCATGGTCACAACAACAAGCAATTTATGAAAGTTATGAATACTGCGTGTCAAGAGATATAAATGAAATGTCAAATACCGCAGGTATCACCGTTTCGGGAACAGGAAACTATGTCCTCGGTGTTTATAAAGCGGATGGTTCGCTCGGCTCACTCGTTTGGTGTCTTGATTCGGGCGCATACGACAACGCAAAGGGTGGTTACGACTACATAAAGCGTAGCCAAATCGAATGGTATAAAGAAACATCACTTCTCATTAAAGAATATAATGGCGGAGTAAATGTCCCCGGACTTATGGCATTCCATATTCCGCTTATTGAAAATGTAGAGGCGCACGATAACCGCAATGATAAAACACTCGTTACCGAGGTTCAAGGCTCACTAAATGAGGCTATGTGTCCGTCAAAGACCGATACAATCCTTTTTGAAACAATTCTTGAACTTGGCGATGTAAAGGCAATCGTTACAGGTCACGACCATAAAAACGACTACCTTTATAACTATAAGGGCGTAAAACTCTCGTCCTCACCTAACATTAGTGACCTTACATATTTTGATGCAAACTATCAGGGTTCAAGGGTGTTCGACCTCAATGCGGACACAATGGACGATGTTCCTACATATGTAACCTATATCAAAAAGCGCCTCGACTCCGATGATTTCAACACCATTGAGGCAAACAAGGTCCTCTTTGACTTTGAAAGCACACTTCAAGAGCCTACCGTATCGGGTTGGTCAAGTGATCCAATGCAAGGTAACGCAACAATTCAAATCGCAACAGGAAAGGGTGTTGGCGGTTCGGACGCACTCGAAATCAAGCGTGATAATGTCGGTAACTTTGAATTTGTCCTCGAAACCGAAACAGGTAAGATAGGAACAAATAAATACCTTGTTATGTGGTGCGATTTCACACAGGTTAATTTTAGAAAAGCATGCACAGGTTTTGCATCTGACGGCGGTGTGGAACTTCCATATAGAACCGACGATAACGACGGCACATCACCAAAGTATTACTACCTTGCCGACGGTGCAAGTGAATGGGTTGAACTCTCCCACGGTTGGGACGGTTGCTTCGGTCAGGACGACGGTGGCTCGGTAATGGGCAAAAAGGGCTACTTCGCATTCGCTATTGACAACTTCCGTCAAGGCTCAAATGTTCCGAGCGAAGATACACTTATCACAGGATTTTATATGTATGCTTCACTCTATTGGGGAGAAACATATCTAAATAAACCATTCTACATTGATAACATTATGCTCGTTGAGGATTATGAAACAGCCACCCTTCCAACCGAATAATTTATCAAATTCAAAAAAGTTGGCATAAAATATTGATTTTTGGCCCCTATGTATGCTAAAATATTCGTATAATAAGCAAACCTAAGGAGAATAGTTATGAAATCTTTTAAAATGGCACTTGCGCTCATACTTGCGGTTATATTCGTATTTTCCGCAGTTGCGTGCGGTGACGACAAAGAAAGTTCAAGTTCGACATCGGGCGTGAGCGTATTGGAAAGTTCAAGTTCAAGCGAAAGCGAGAGCGAAACTGAATCCGAGAGTGAGAGTGTATCATTCGAGGAAGACGATGATGAAAGTAGCGAAAGTTCAACCGAAGAAGATGAACCAAGCGACGACGGTCAATGGAAGAGCAACGCAAGTGCTGAGGTTCAAGCACAAGTTGAGGCTCTTGTAGAAACAAAGCACAAACTCACCTATAATGAGGACGGCTCATTTAGAGTAATGGTTCTTGCCGATGCACACATCACCGCATGGGGAAGTCAAACACAGGTTAACCAAATCAAGACAAGAATTAAGGCTCTTGTTGATAGAATAAATCCAAACCTCATTATCTTCACAGGAGATAACACAATCGGTTCGGAAAGCCCCGATAAGTTAAAGCAAAATATCACAGCACTTGTTAGTTATATCGAAGAGCAAAAAATTCCGTGGTGTCATGTATACGGAAACCACGACCATGAAAGCGGTATGACACAGGCTGAACAACATCCGATTTGGCAACAATACGAATACTGCATTTCAAAAGATGTTGCCGACATTTCGGGAACAGGTAACTGCGCCCTCGGTGTATATAAGGCTGATGGTTCACTCGGCTCAATCGTATGGCTTATGGACTCAGGCGCATACGATGATGTAAAGGGCGGTTACGACTACATTCACGAAGACCAAATTAAATGGTATAAAGACAGTTCACTTCTAATTAAGGAATATAACAACGGTGTTCATGTTCCAAGTATCATGGCATTCCATATTCCTCTTATCGAAAACAAAACCGCATATTCATATAAGAACAACAAGGATTATGTATCCGAATGGTCAGGCGAATATAACGAGGTTGCTCACTCATCAGGCACAGATACCGACCTTCTTGAAACAATTTGGGAACTCGGTAATGTAAAGGCAATCGTTACAGGACACGACCACATTAACGACTATATGTTCAACTATAAGGGTGTTAAACTTTGCGCATCACCTAACATCAGTAATATGTCATATACCGATGAAGAGGTTCAAGGTTCAAGATGGTTTGACCTCAATGCGTCAACAATGGATAATGTTCCAACCAAGGTTGAATATGTAATCAAGAGAATTGAGTATAACACAATGACCCCTGATACACTCCTTAACAACTTCAACTCAGGCACAGTTATTACAAGCGCATCTGGTTATGGTAGCGAAAGCCTTGTTGGTAACACAGTAATTAAAATTTCCAACACAGGTCTTGGTGTTGCAGGTTCAAGCGCACTTGAAATCTCACGCGGAAACATCAAGGGATTTGAATTCTCACTCACCGTTTCCCCAGGAAAGATCGGTGAAAACCAATATATCGTTATGTGGTGCGACTTTACAGGTGTTGAATTTGGAAAGGCATCAGTTGGTATCGTAACTCCTGACGGAGTGGAAGAGCCATTTAGAACCGACGATAACAACGGTAGAACACCTAAATTCTACTACCTCGCTGACGGTGCAACCGAATGGCAAGAACTCAAACACGGCACAGACGGTTGCTTCGGTGCCGAGCAAGACAGTTCAGTCCTTGGCAAGAAGGGATATTTCGCATTCCCAATCAACGACTTCCGTCAAGGCACAAAGAGAGTTAATGAAAATACCGCAATGCTCGGTCTTTACTTCTATGCAACTCTTGCAAGCGATTCATATGTAGATGTTCCATTCTATATTGATAACCTTATGCTCGTTAAGGATTACACAACCGTAACTCTCCCTAACGAATAATAATGCTAATAAAAACGACACGAGAAATCGTGTCGTTTTTTAGTAAATGCAAAATGCACAATCCCTACCGCACAAAGTCTGAGTTCGCCCACAGGAGCTTCCCTGTCGGAATTTGCCTCCCGAGGCTCTTTTGCGGAATGAATTTACGGCATCATTTTTTTGAGTGCTTCAAGTGCGTCACAAAGACCGCCGATTTCATCAATCAGTCCGCATTCAACCGCCTCTTTACCCTCGATAATTGAACCCGTATCAGTCGCAATTTGGTCGGTATTCATCATAAGAGCGTGAAATTTTTCTTCCTTTATATTAGAATGCGCGCACACGAAGTCGCTAATCCTTTTTTGCATTCTCTCAAAGTAATAAAAAGTTTGCGGAGAGCCAACAACAACACCGCTTATCCTAACAGGGTGAATTGTCATCGTTGCACTCGGCACAATAAATGACCGTTTCGCACTGACCGCAAGAGGCACGCCTATCGAATG
>JAZNJK010000100.1:0-3345 GCA_045578005.1 Eubacteriales bacterium
CGACATGGCTACGATCCGACTTGTCCAGGTCAAGCAATGGTTGAAGGAGCAAAGGAAGCATATGAAAAGGCTCAAAAGTTGACTCTTGAAGGTAAATTTTATGAGGCTCAGAAGGAAATAGAACAAAACTTCACAGGACCTTGGCTAAACTCATACCTTTATCTTGGTAATTTGTTTATAAAAAGAGAAGGATCAAATGCGGATTTTTCTAATTATTCTCGCACATTAGATCTTGAAAATTCCGTTGTTTCGGTGAAATATACTGAGGACGGAATAGATTTTGAAAGAGAATATTTTGTTTCATATCCCGACAACTGTGTAATGGTAAAGATGAAATCGTCAAAACCTGTAAGTTATACTGTTAAAGGCGATTGCATAGGAAAAAGTGCGGTTACTGCAAATTCAAATACTTTGTATTTGTCTGGAGAATGTCCTGCTGCTATTAGCCCTAACTACGATATGAGAGCAAGAGCCGTTGTCTATGACGGTGATGGTGTTAAAGTTAGCGCAATGGCGAGATTTATTTGTGACGGAACAACTGATTGCGGTGCGAATTATGTGCAAATATTAAATTCGACTGAAGTAGTTATATATTTTTGCGCTGAAACAAGTTTTATTGCGTTCGATAAACTTCCAAACAAACCTACTTTTTATCCTTGTCAAGATAGACTTGAATGTCTTTGTGAAAAGACTTACGATGAGATAAAAAATACTCACACAAGCGATTTTTCGTCGTTGTTCAATAGAATTCAGACCGATTTTGGCGGAGAAGAATGCCTTAAAATGACTGATGAAAGAATTAAGTCGGAAGATAAGGATATTGGTCTTTGTGAACTCCTTTATAATTTTGGTAGATATTTAGTAATTGCATCTTCAAGAGAAGGCACAAGGGCTACAAATCTTCAAGGAATTTGGAATGAGCATTTTTATGCTCCGTGGTCATCTAATTATACTGTAAATATTAATACTGAAATGAACTATTGGCCCGTTTTGATGTGTAATCTTCCCGAGTGCCATATGCCTATGATTGAACTTATCAAGGGCGTTAGTCAAAACGGAAGAGAAACGGCAAAACATTATTACGGTGCTGACGGATTTGTTTCTCACCATAATCTTGATTTGTGGATCAATACAACGCCTGTTGGAAATAAGGTTGTAGGCTCACCAAGATACGCATTTTGGAATATGTCTTCGGGATGGCTTTGCAGACATCTTTTTGAGCATTATGAGTATACACTTGACAAGGAATTTTTGAAAAATACCGCATATCCAATAATGAAAGAAAGTGCAAAATTCTATCTTTCTGTTATGGTAGAGCATAATGGAAAGTGGATTATTACTCCGTCCACATCTCCCGAAAACGGAGTTGAAATTGACGGAAAAGTTATTCACACAACTACTTATACAACTATGACACAGTCAATAGTGCAAGACTTGTTCTTGAATATCTCTAAATCCGCTGAAATACTTGGAATAAACGATGATTTTGTTGCAGAAATAAGAGGAAAACTTCCCAATGTAGGAATTTACAAGATAGGCGTAAACGGTGATTTGCTCGAATACGATGAAGATTACGAGCAAGAGGATATTCACCATAGGCATGTTTCTCACCTTTACGCAATGTATCCTGCAGGACTGATTACTACCGAAAGCACGAAAGATCTTGCTGATGCGTGCCGTCAAACTCTTGAAATTAGAGGAGACGAAAGCACAGGTTGGAGTATGGGGTGGAAGGTAAACCTTTGGGCAAGACTCAAAGATGGAGACAGAGCATACAAATTGGTTAAAAACCAACTTACATATGTTTCACCTATGGCGGAACTTAAATACAGTCAAGGTGGCGGAACATATGCGAATATGTTTGATGCACATCCACCGTTCCAAATTGACGGAAACTTTGGAGTTACCGCAGGAATTACGCAAATGTTTTTACAATGCGAAGATGGCAAAATTAAAATTCTTCCCGCGCTTCCAAGCGATATGAAGAACGGAAAAATAAGCGGTCTTTTGGCTAAAGGCGGAATAAAGGTTAACATTGAGTGGAAAAACTCAAAACTTTATTGCCTTGAACTTGTAACACCTACCGAGCAAAATGCTATAATAAATATTGAGGGCGTTGATAAATGCGTTCATCTCAAGGCTAATGAGAAATTTGTTTTAGCATAATCGGAGGTTATACATATGAAAAATTTGGGATATTATAACGGAAAAGTGGGACTCATTGAAAAAATGCAGATCCCGATGACCGACAGAGCATTTTATTTTGGTGATGGAGTGTATGATGCGGTCATGTGCCGTAATAATATCCCATATCTTTTGTTAGAGCATATAGAAAGGCTTTATTTTAATTGCAAAAGATTAGGTATAAATCCGCCGATTTCTAAGGAAGAACTTGAAAAATTGATATGCGAATTTGTGAAAATTGTAGAGGGAAATGAGAAATTTGTATATTTTCACATTTCTAGAGGTAGCGGATTGAGAAACCATTCGGCAATGCCCGAAAGCGGAAATATTTGCATAATGATAACTCCACAAGAAATCGGCAATATAAAATTAAAGATGCGGACAATTGTTTCACCAGATATTAGATACGAACTTTGTGATATAAAAACCTTGAATCTGCTACCGAGTGTGTTAGCATCGCAAAAGGCGAGTAAAGATGGTGCTGATGAGGCAATTTTTCACCGAAACGGTATTGTTACCGAAGGGACACATTCCAATGTTTCGATAATTAAAAACGGAGAAATTATTACTGCGCCTGCGGACAAATACATACTTCCAGGAGTTACGAGAGCGCACCTGATAAGCGAGGCAAAAACACTTGGAATTACTGTTAGAGAAGAAAAATATACAATTGACCAACTGTGTCAAGCGGACGAAATTCTTATAACAAGTTCAAGTAAAATTTTAAGGGGTGTTGAGAGCATTGACGGTGTATTGGTGGGCGGTAAAAATAAAGTTATGCTCGAGACACTTCAAGAGGCGCTTTTGGAGAAATATTTGCAACAAACATCGTGATTTTAGGGGCAGTTTTCGACCATATTGACAAAGATGACAAAAAATGATGAGATAAACTCGCATTTTTTGTCATTTTTTTGTTATTTTTAAATCTCAAATCTATTGACAAATTATATTATAATATGTTAAAATATTTATCGTAAGGTTTTTGCAACTGACGGAGCGCAGATTTAACTGCATGGGAGCAAAGATCGTTTTCCTGTCGACCGTCTGGGCAATTCTATCTTTACAGGATAGGATTGCCTTATTGTTTTTGATTATTTTGATTTACAAGGAGATATTTATGAGAAAAGTAGCGATTATTATGGGTAGTGATAGCGATTTGCC
>JAZNJK010000101.1:0-14370 GCA_045578005.1 Eubacteriales bacterium
GATTACCGCCGAGGCAAGACCGAGTGCAAGAATACGGCTATACGAAAGCAAGTCAGATGCGTATGAGGTGACATTATAGAGTGCGCCAACGCCCTTGACAAGTTTCATTATTATATTTTTTTGTTTTCTTCCCTGTGTGAGAATGAGCATAAGCACACCAATTCCCGCTGTGACAAGTCCAACTTTTGTGCTTATCAGTGCAAGTCCTATACCAACAAAGATAACTATCCAACTGCCCACATCGAAGATTGCGGAAAAGACTTCTTTTTTCTTTATGAGAATGACCATTTTTATAACCATTCCCGTTATCATATGGACAGCACCTACTGCGATTGACAAAACGAGGAATGTAATGGGGTCGGTAATTGGGTCGAACCACAAAGCGACATTTGCCTCTATGCCAAGCACGGTGCTTGGGAAGTCACCAAGATAACCACCAAGAACAAAGCCCCATACCGAACACGAAAGACCGCACAGTGCAAACATCGTAAAGAATTTTTTAAGAGTTCCTGTCGGATAAAGTAACTTTATTGCAAGGAAGCAACCTATTGCCAAAATGAGTCCATATACAACATCGGCGAACATCAGTCCGAAAATTATCATATAGAAGAAACTCATTACAAATGTTGGGTCAAAAGTTTTATATTTTGGAAGGGAGTAAAGCGATATTACCGGTTCAAACGCGGTTGCAAACGCATTATTTTCGATAAGAACGGGAACATCCTCGCCTTCATCGGGGTCGACAATTTCATATGCGACATCGTGCTTTTGTAGACACTCCTCGACCTTTTTTGCGCAGTTTGTCGGTGTCCAAGCGTCAATTAAGCAAACACTATCTGTTCTCAAAACGCTACGCTTTGCATCAAGTTCGGAAATGTCGGTTGATACGATATCAAATGCGATTTCAAATTGAGGGCAGAGCGAAACGAATGAAGCGATACTTGACTCGGTAAGTTCAATTCTCTTTAAGAGTTCCTCAATTTTTTCGTCGATTGTTTTTATTTCATCGTTTGCGTTTTTCTCGATATTAAGCGCAATTTTTGAAAAGCCCTTAGAATTTAAAAATGTTTCAACTTCGCTTGATGCAGACAGGTGATAGATAACTGACACAAGTTTTGTGCGCTTATCCTCTCCTACTTTATAAATACAAGCGGGGAATTTTGCTTCAAGGTCTTTTGAAATTGCGTTGAGATTTGCCCGTTTTCCAAGCGAACCGAAGATTATTTCGGTGTGATTTGTTCGACGGACGCTAAAATCAAGGTCACTGTTTTTCCAAACTTCAAGTGCGCGCCTTTCATCTGACAATAAAGTGAGTTCATCAAGAAGTGACCAGCGAAGGGCAATTAATTTTTCTACACTTTCAAGTTTTTTTATTGCAAGGTCGTATCTACCCGATGCGACAAACTCATAGGAATCAACCACTCTTGGCGGTGAAAAGAGTTTTTTCTTGCTATTTCCCGTTACACTTCTCCACTTTTTAGTGTCGTAAGTTGCAAGGGTTGTAAGTGCGGATTTTATTCTTGAAAGAAGTTTGTTTTTCTCGACAATTTGAGCCTCGATATTCGGGAGTGTTTCAAAGGAGTCGTCCTCTTCTCTCTTTCTTTGCCTTATATCAACACAGCAAAGCCACATAAGTTTTTTTATGAGTTTATCTGTATCATCGACGGGACAAAGGACCGTCAATTTTTTCATTTCGGTTACTGCCATAGCGATTTTATCTCCGCTATGATAATATTTGCTACTTCATCAAGGCGAGCCTTGGCATCAACTTCTATCTTTTGTGCTTTTTCTTGCGCTGACGAAACTGCTTTTTCTCTCTCAATTTTAGCATTTTCTTGCGCTTTATTCAATCTTTCGGCAAGCATACGCTTAAATCCAACCTCAGCCTCGGCCTTTGCCTTTTCGATTTCGATGGCGGTTTGCTCCAAGCGGTATTTTGCCTCTGTTTTTGCGTTTATTATGAGTTGAGAAGCGTTATCTTCCGCCTTTTTTATTTCCTTTATTGCATCGTTTGTCACAGGAGTCCCTCCTTTCAAGTGTTCGCATATGCGTATATTATTCTTATTTTAACATATATATTTTAAAAAATCAAGTTTTTCATGGTCAAAAATTATTATTTCAAATTTTTTTGATAAAATACTTTTTGGAACACGCATAAGGGCATTGTCACATATATAAAATTTTATATTATTGCAACTTTTTTTCTTTTCTTGCTTGAATTAGTCTATCCAATATGTTAAAATAAATGTGTATCGCCATTTGAAAGGGGGAATTTTCATGTATCTTATCATAGCCGAAAAGCCGTCGCTTGCCAAAAATATTCTTGCGGGCATTGCGAAAGTGCAAAATGATGAAATGAAAAAGCGCAACGGATATTATGAAGGTGGAAACTTTATTGTATCTTGGGTTTTTGGACATTTATTTTCACTTGCGGATATTGAGGATTACTCCCCTACTGACAATCCAAAATGGACAATGGACAATCTTCCTTGTTTTCCTACCGAATTCAAATTCAACTTGAAAAAGGGTGCGGACAAAAAGGTTGACTATGGTGTTAAAAAGCAATTCGACACGATAAAGGCGCTTTGCAACCGTGCCGATGTTGACACTATTGTAAATGCAGGAGACGCTGACCGTGAGGGTGAAATCATTGTTAGAATATGCGTTTCTCACGCAATTGATATTACGAAAAAGAAATTCGTGCGTCTTTGGTTGCCTGACCAAACTCCGCAAACGATACAGCAAGCGCTTTCTGATATGAAAGATGAGAGCGAATACAACTCACTTGCTAACGAGGGATTTGCAAGAACATATATTGACTGGCTATATGGTGTTAACCTAACACGATATGCTACGCTTAAAACGGGAAAACTACTCCGTGTTGGTAGAGTTATTGTGCCTATTGTTAAGGCGATATATGACAGGGATAGCGAGATAAAAAATTTCGTTTCCGAGAAGTATTATGTGATGCATTCTCATGAGAAAACGAATGATGAATTTGTTGACCTCACCTCGAAATTTCAATTTAAGAAAGATAAGTATGAAAATCCGTTAGAGGAGTGCGCTAAAAAGTGCGAGATATATAATGCCGAAAAGGCCGTTGTTACCTCGGTTAAGAAAAAAAGCACGACAATTTCACCGCCGAAACTCTTCTCTCTTTCGAAACTGCAAAGTTTTCTCGGCAAGAAATATAAACTCTCAATGGACGACACTTTGACAACTGTTCAAAAGTTATACGAGGACGGATATGTTACCTATCCGAGAACAAACTCGGAATATCTTGCAACTGCCGAGCAAGGCAAGGTTAAGTCGATTTTGCAAAATATCGCAAAACTCGGTTATCCTGTGGCATTTAAGTTTTCAAAGAGCATTTTTGACGATGCGAAAATCGAGTCGCATTCGGCACTTACTCCGACTTATAAAATTCCCGACCCAAAAACTCTTAACGATAGAGAGAAAAAGGTTTACACCGCTATTTTCAAACGATTTGTCGCAGTATTTTGCGCACAGGATTGCGTTGCGGAAAAGAGCGAAATAAAGATAAGTGTTGGTAATCTTGAAGAATTCACACTTAGCGGAACGGTGATTATTGACAAAGGTTGGACCGCTTGGGACGATTACAATCAAAAGGACAAGATCTTGCCTAAACTCGAAGAGGGTGATGAGGTGACGATTAATTTTGTTCCTACCGAAAAGGAAACAACTCCGCCTAAACATTACACTATTGAGACGCTTAATAATTATCTTAAAAATCCTTTCAAAGAAGATAAAGCAAACGCCGATGAGAGTGACGATGATGAATATCGTGCAATTTTCGAAGGTCTTGAACTTGGAACTGAGGCGACAAGAACGGGAATTATCGAAAACGCTTGTAAGAGTGCTTACATTTCGTTAAAGAAAGACTCTTACTACATTCTTCCCGACGGTGAATATCTTATTGAATCGCTTTCCCAACTCGGTATCAGTATGGATAAATACAAGACTTCCGAACTTGGTCAAGCGCTTAAAAAAGTTTACCGTGGTGAATTCAAAATTGATGATAGTGTTTTACTTGCTCAAAACGAGATACAAAATGTATTTAGTCTTTCGAAGGAACTTACCTCTGCCCCTGAGCAAGACACAAACATTGGATTTTACGGTGATATTGTCGGTCTTTGTCCGCTATGTGACGGAAATGTTATAAGAACTAAATACGGATATGGTTGCTCTAATTTCCGTGAGAAGGGTTGTAAATTTACAATTTCAAAGACAATTTGCAAACGCACAATTTCGGTGGCTAATGTAAAAATGCTACTTTCGACGGGTAAAACGAGCAAAATCCAAGGTTTTACTTCTAAAAACGGAAAGTTATTTGATGCATCGCTACGCCTTGAAGACGGAAAGGTAGTATTTGATTTCCCAAATCCGCCTCCGCAAAAGGCTGAACCGATAAAGAAAAATACCAAAAAATAGACACTTCACGCACTTTTCGTGTGAAATGATGATTAATGATAGGAGAACACATTATGGAAAGAGTTTCAAAACACAATTATTATCTTGATATTGCACAAACTGTATCGGAAAGAAGCACTTGTCTTAGAAGACGCTTTGGTGCTATCATAGTTAAAGATGATGCAATCGTTTCAACAGGTTACAATGGTGCGCCAAGAGGACGCATTAACTGTTGCGATATTGGATCTTGCACAAGAGAAACACTTGGTATTCCGAGAGGTGAAAGATACGAAATGTGTCGTTCTTTGCACTCCGAAATGAATGCGATTATTTCAGCATCAAGAGAAGAAATGATTGGCGCGACACTTTATATGTGTTGCACTGACCCCAAAGACGGAAGTGTTGTTGGCGGTGTTTCATCTTGCATGATGTGTAAGAGATTTATCATAAATGCGGGTATTACCAAAGTTATTATTCGTGAGAACAAGTTTGAATATACCGAGGTTGATGTTGCTGATTGGATAAAGAACGACGACAGCCTTAGCGGTAAATTCGGTTATTAACGGTTGATTAAATGGATAAAAAAATCGTTATTGAAGAAGCGGACATCGGCTCGGTAAGTGGGATTGCGCTTATTGAACTTGAATGTTTCTCTACTCCTTGGTCGAGGACTGCTATTGCGGAGTCGATGGGTCACGAGCCGTGGCACTTTTTAGTGGCTAAAATCGGCAGTGAGGTTGTTGGCTATGTAGGTGTTTATGTCATTCTTGACGAAGGTCAAATTTCAAACATTGCAGTGCTTCCCTCTTTTCGAGGAAGGGGCATTGGCAAAATGTTACTTGATGCTCTTTTTGAACTTTGTTCGAAACTTGGGTGTCAAAAAATCACACTTGAATTACGAAAATCAAACACATCGGTGCTTGGTTTATATAAAAAATGCGGATTTGAGATAGTTGGTTCTCGTCCGAAGTTTTATTCAAATCCCACCGAAGATGCGATTTTGATGGACAAGATTTTATAGAATTTAGAGGGACTTATGTATATTTTAGCATTTGAATCATCCTGTGACGAAACTGCCTGCTCTGTTTGTGAAATGAGCGAAAAAGGGCGCATTTTAAAATCGAATATTATTGCTTCGCAGGTTGACACTCATGCGCTTTACGGTGGTGTTGTGCCTGAAATTGCAAGTCGCGCTCATATTGAGGCTATTTCGAAAATAACCTATGAGGCGCTTGATGTTGCAGGAGTTTCGCTAAAAGAAATTTCCGCTATTGCTGTGACAAACGGCCCTGGTCTTATCGGTGCTTTGCTTGTTGCGGTGAATTTTGCAAAATCTCTCGCTTTTGCAAACAACATTCCGCTTGTTCCCGTTGACCACATTAAAGGACATATTGCTTCAAACTACATTACGCATCAAGAACTTGAACCACCATTTCTCGCTCTTGTCGTTTCGGGCGGTCACACATCGTTTTTTGATGTAAAATCGCACACTTCCCTTAACGAAATTGGTTCTACGCTTGATGATGCGGCAGGTGAATGTTTTGATAAAATCGGTAGGGTTATGGGGCTTCCTTATCCCGGCGGTTATGCTATGGACATGCTTGCGCGTGAGGGGGATTTTGATGCTATAAAGTTCCCGTCACCATCAATAAACGACTCGTTAAATCTATCTTTTAGCGGTCTTAAAACATCGGTAATCAACTACATAAACACTAAAAATCAAAGAAACGAGGAACTAAAAAGGGCCGACATTGCGTCTTGTGTTACTAAGTCGATAGTTGAGGCTATCAGTTCTAAAATCGGCACTGCACTTCGCCAAACGGGATACGACAAGGTCGTTTTGGCAGGGGGAGTGAGTGCGAACTCGCATCTTCGTCTTGCTGTCGAGAATGAATGCAAGAAATTCGGTGCGAAATTTTATGCGCCCGACCTCAAACTTTGTGGTGATAACGCAGTTATGATTGCCTCACAGGGATATTACGAATTTTTAGAGGGCAACTTGGCTGACGAGTCGCTCAACGCTTATCCGAGTTAAGGGGGATATATGGAAATTAATGTAAAATGGACGGGGAAAATTTTGAATTTACCCGCATCTGTGTCCGATTTTGCCCCTGACGCATCTCGTGAGGAGTTAATCGTTATTATCGGACTTTTTTCGTGTGCCGAGTATTTTGACGCATTTGACAAATATATTGACATCTTTTCCGAGAAAATTGGAATTGGTGTGGAAAGAGTTATGAGTGCACTTTCTTTTTGGGCGGACAAGGGTGTTATTTCGCTTGAGGGCGAATTACCTGCTGATATCGCGTTTTCAAGAATTGACAATATTCTTACTGGAGATCAAATAAAAAAATTTGTAGAAAATAACGAATCTATTCGTTCTCTTTTCTTTGCATCTCAAAAAATACTTGCAAGAGAATTTAATTCATATGACCATGAACAAATCATCAAAATAAAAAAATTTTACCGTTTTTCGGACAACTATATTCTTCTTCTCCTTTCGTTTTGTAAGGATATTGAAAAAACAAGTTGGGCTTCAATAAAAAGCACCGCCAAGTATTTTTACGAAGAAGGAATTGACACCTTCAATGAATTACAAAAGCACCTTGCAAATAGACACGATAAAAATTCTCTCGAGTTTAAAATAAGAGAGTTATTTGATATTGGTATGCGCGAGTTCACAAAATCAGAAAAACATTTTTTTGACAAATGGATAAAGGATAATGTTGATTTTGAACTTATTCAGCACGCTTATAACTTAATGATTTTAAATACTAAAAATGGGCAAAATAGTTCGCTCAAATATTGTTGGCGCACCGTTGAAAATTGGCTACGCGCTGGTATCTTTACCGTTACTGAAGCAAAGAAAAAGTTTCCAATAATAGAGCGAGAAATCACATTTGATGTTGATGACTTTTTCGAAGCAGCTTTGGCTCGATCATATGAGGAAATCTCCAATTCCAACTCAAACGCTATTATTAATACTAATGAAGAAAATCGAAAAAAGGGGGATAAAAAATGAGTTTTTCACCTGCGGTTGTAACGGCAGTTGCACAGGATTTTGAAAAGAAGCGCACACTTGCCGAAGAAAATAGGTTAATTGCGCTTTCAAAGGCTTATAAAATTTGCCCCGAAATAAGAGAAATAGACGAAAAATTAAAGAACACATCAAGAGAGATAATTTCGGCAATTGCGCTCGGTCGTGATGGATATAACGAGAAAATCAACGATATAAAAGAAAAAAATCTTGCTCTTCAAAGAGAACGGGAAAATTTGCTTATCAAAAACGGTCTTGGTGCGGATTTTACTGCGTTACACTTTGAGTGTGACAAGTGTGAGGACACGGGATATGTAGACAGTTTTATTTGCGACTGTCACAAACGCGCACTTATTTTGAAAAGTTATGAATTTTCGGGAATCGGCTCTCTTGTTAAGACGCAAAGTTTTGGCTCATTCTCCCTTGACTACTATTCAGATGATGACAAGGCACTTATGGAACAAAATCTTGCTTATCTTGTTGATTATGCAAGAAATTTCAGCCTTGGGAAGCAGTCTTTACTTCTCTACGGTGGCACGGGTCTTGGCAAAACTCACCTTTCGACTGCGGTTGCAAAGGCGGTAATTGACAAGGGATACTATGTTGTTTACGAGAGTGCGCAAAACATCTTTTCCGACTTTGACAATGATAGGTTTATAGATAGGTTTAGCGGTGATGAGCCTGTTTCAAGAAAGTATCTTGAATGCGAACTTCTTATCATTGACGATCTTGGAACGGAGATTGTAAGCCAACTTTCTATTTCATGTCTATACAACATAATAAACACACGATTAACTCGTGGTCTTCCTACAATAATCAACACTAATCTTTTGAGTGGAGAATTGCTTAAACTTTATCAAGAAAGAATTACAAGTAGACTTTTTTCCGATTTTCGTCCTTTGCATTTTAAGGGTAATGACATCAGACGGCAAAAGATTTCAAAGCGATAATTTGTTCGTTTTGGGGTTTACAAAAATAATTTTAAAAAATTTCAAAAAACTATTGACAAGCATTATTTCGTATGGTATAATCTTGTCGTTAATCCAAAGACAGCAGGTTTCGGTAATTGCGTTTGCTCCCTGCCGAGGAAGAATTTAAATTGAATAAAGGTTATAGTCAATAGACAATAACTTTGGATTTAAAATCTTTTTTCGGTGTTGCGTGCAATTTCGAGGAAAGATTTTTCTTTTTGCTGTTTGGGAAATAATACAGGAGGTTGTTTTATGCCAAGTAATTCAGTTCTTGAACAAAAGAAAGCCATTGTTGCTGATCTCGTTGAAAAGATGAAGAAGGCTCAATCAGGCGTTCTCGTTCAATACCAAGGTATCACAGTTGAAAACGATACCAAAATGCGTGCTGCATTCCGTAAGGCAGGCGTTGACTATATGGTTCTTAAGAACACACTTATCGGTCGTGCTTGTGATGAGGTTGGATACGGTGCTATGAAGGATAAGCTCCATGGAATGAGCGCTATCGCTATTAGTTACGACGATCCTATCGCTCCTGCAAAAATTGCTAAGGAGTATGCAGACAAAGTTGAAACCTTTGAAATCAAAGGTGGTTTCATTGACAACGGTGTTGTTGATGTAGATGCTGTTAAGGCTCTTGCTGAAATTCCTTCAAAGGAAGTTCTTCTTGCGAGATTCCTCGGAAGCATCCAAGGACCTATCTCCGGATTTGCTCGTGCAATCCAAGCCGTTATCGACCAAAAGGGCGAGGCTGCGGCTGAATAACGTATGTGTCGCCTAAGAGGACACGAAATAATTTAAATTAATTTATCTATTTATGGAGGATTTTTAAAATGGCTAACGAAAAAGTTACTCAAATTCTTGAAGAAATCAAATCTCTTACACTTCTCGACCTTGCTGACCTTGTAAAGGCAGTTGAGGAAGAATTCGGCGTATCCGCTGCTCCTGTTGCAGTTGCTGGTGCTGCTGTTGCTGCTGCTCCTGTTGAAGAAAAGACAGAGTTCGACGTAATCCTTGTTGAGGCTGGCGCAAGCAAACTCAACGTTATCAAGGTTGTTCGTGAACTTACAGGTCTTGGACTTAAGGAAGCTAAGGACCTCGTTGAGAGCGCTCCTAAGGCTATTAAGGAAGCAGTTTCTAAGGAAACCGCTGAAGACGTTTGCAAGCAACTTACTGAAGCAGGCGCTAAAGCAGAAGTTAAATAATTTGGCTTTAAACAAACCTAAAAAAACTCCGACACTGTCGGAGTTTTTTATTTTTATTAGTTTAGTTCAATTAGAATTACTTCGGGGCGGTTATTAAATCTAATTGGGCAAAGGCTATTTCCAAGTCCTCGGCTGATTACCATTGAGGTATTTTCTTTTTGGTGAAGTCCTTCGCTATACTTGGGGAAAAATCCTTGGTTGGGGGCGATAAGTCCGCCGATAAACGGTAGTTGCGCCTGTCCACCATGTGCGTGGCCTGTCAGTGCGAGATTTATGTTATTTTCAACATATTCGTCAAATGCCTCAGGGCGATGGGAAAGCAAAATTTTGTAGGTATTATCGTTTTGTGTTAGGGGAGCAAGTTTTTTGGCGATAACCGATTTTGCCTTTTCCATACTATCCTTTGAAAGTTCAAACATTGGATCACGAATGCCTATTAATGTGAATATTTTTCCGTCTTTTTCAAGAGTTATTTTTTCATCATCAAGAATTGTTACTCCGAGATTTTCAAGGGCGGTTTTGAGGTCGCTATACTCGTTTGGCATTCTACTTTCGTGATTGCCCGGCACATAGTAGCAAGGTGCGATTTTAACAAGGTTTGAAACGAGGTCGATAGAATTTTGAAGGTTGGTATGGCGAGAGTCGATAAGGTCGCCTGTAATTGCGATTATATCTGGGTTGGCGTTTGATATAAGGGTGAGCAATTTTTCGTTATTATTTTTGAATTTTGCGTTATGAAAGTCGGATATGTGTGCGATTTTGAGCCCTTTTATCTCTGCATTGATGGAAATTTTTGTAAGTTCAACTGCTCTATTTGACCAAATTATCCACACAATAAGCGCGACTATTACCGCTACCGCAAGAACGATAATGACCGTTTGTATCGGGTATTCTTTTGCAAATTTAATCATACTTTCTCCCTTAAAGAGTTTTTCTCTACTTTTTCTTTAAGAGAAGAAAAAGTAGCAAAAAGAAACTACACCTGAATAACAATCAATTGAATTTTACCATAAAAGTTCAAGGCTTCCTTACTTTGCTTTATTAAAAAAAGTAGCAAAAAGAAACTAAACTTAAATAACAATCAATTGAATTTCACCATAAAAATTCAAGGTTTCCTTGCTTTGCTTTACTAAAAAAAGTAGCAAAAAGAAGCGGTGAGCCACCGCGGGCAAATGCCAAAACAATTTCACGATTTTTGCATTATATGTATACATACTAACACAATAACTTACAAAAATCAAGATATTACGGGAATTCAAGTGTCTTTCTTTCGATTTTTATATATTTTAATATGATACATCATGCTTGTTTTTAACATTAAAAATGCGAGGGCAAGTCGAAACCTTGATGAGATACAATCTCGTGGGGTGAGATTGATACGTCTTTTTTGTGCAATTTGCACAAAAATGAGCCCCCCCCAGTTTTTTGTGCAATTTGTCTTGACATTGTATTTTGTTTAGTGTATTATATAATTACCAAAATATTATATGCCCGTGGGGGCGAACCCACAAGGAGGAAAACATGAAGAAAAGATTGTTTTTAATCGCTTGTATGGCAATACTTCTTTGTCTTGCGTTTGCTATTAGCATTTGCGCGGAAGATGTAGTTTTAGATGGTGTTACATACACGACAAGCGACAACTCAAATTTCGAAGGATACAATGGTAGTGCGACTGTAAAATCAGCGACTGCCGAAATTGTAACCATTCCCGACTTTATCACCACAGATGGCGGAAACAAATATGTTGTAAACGCTATTGCAACCGGTGCTTTTAGGGGAAACAAAACTGTTAAGGAAATTAGAGTTTTAAGTGACTATATCACGGCAATTCCTCAAAATTTCGTTAACAACACTTTGTCAGGTGCGCTTGAAAAGGTATTTATCAACTTTTCAAACATCACTTCAATTGGTGCATCTGCATTCAACCAATCAAGTAACGATAGTTACGGAATGAATGCGACAACTACAACCTTTGACTTTTACGATGCCAAAGCATTTAAGACCGACGGAAGTGTAGTGAAGGTAACAAATCCTGACCTTTCGAACCTCAAATCAATTGGCGACTACGCAATGCAAGGTGTTAAGTTTGACACGCTCACTCTCCCTTCCGCTATTAAGTCGTTATCGGCAAGATGTTTCCAAGCGGCACAAATCGGAGTGCTCAGAATTGAGGGTAAATTCACCACTATCGAAAGTAGCACATTTAACCTAAAGGTTGCGCCTACTGCTGTTTATATCGATATGTCAAGTGTTACAACAGTTAAGGATTACGGATTTCTCTTTAAATCTCTTGGCTCTACCAACACAACAACACAGTGGTTTGACCTAAACGGCAATGCTACACTTGATATTTCAAATCTAACAACTATTGGAAACCAAGCATTTGCAAGTTCAAACATCGGCTCGGCTACCAAAATTTCTTGGCCGAAAAACCTATCCTCACTTGGCGAACACGCATTTAGAGGTTGCAACATGAGCGGTGTTGCTTACTTTGGTGCGGATAGCACAAAGAGTGTTACTGTTTCATACTATTCATTAAACGGAAACAATTTTAGCGCTATTATTTTCGGCGAGGGTGTAACTAAGGTTAGCACAAGCAACTTCTCATCGGGTGTTAAACTTATATTCTTGGCTGATACAATAACTTTCTCGTCAACTGACTCTATTCCGTCAAACTCAACAGTTTATGCTAAAACCACCAGCGGAAGCACCCAATCAAGCAGTGTTTCTATTGTTGAAATAAACCGTAGCGAACTTACAAACTCGGGTGTTTGCGGTGTTATGGTAAATGTTTACGACAAGGCATCAAACAAATTCACCTTTGGCGAACTTAACCACACTGAGGGAAGTGGCACACCAACCACTCCTTCATGCACTGTTCCATCGGGTATTGAGTATAACTGTTCCGTTTGTGGCGCATTTATTCGCTACGAAGAAACCGCACCCGCTCCCGGACATACTTACGATGAAAACGCGCCTATCTCTGTATCAAAACTAACTTGCACAACTGACGAAAAGAAAACTTTCGTTTGTTCGGCGTGTGGTGAAGAATTTGAAAAGATTACCGCTTATGCGCCAGGACACGACCACTCGATAGTTTCATATCCTGTTGTTTCAACTGACGGCACTCCCGGTATCAAGCGTTTAACTTGCGCTAATTTCGACGGCGAATGCGGTGACTACTATGAATATGCTTATAGAATTTCACCTGCCGACCTTTCTGTTTATATAACATTTACCGACGGCACATCACTTACCGTAACAGGTAAAGATATTTTCGATTTTGAAATCGCAGTTACAAACAATGTTTATTCTTGCGTTCTTAACTCAGTAAAAGGCTCTTTTGAGTTTGGTGGAAAATCGTATAGCAGAAGTAACATTCAATCCATTACAATCCCTTACGGATTTACAACAGTAAAACCAGGTTTTGCGCCAGGCATTGCTGTTATTGACTTCACATCTGCAAAGGATATTCAATTTTCTAACACTTTCCAAGACAATGGCACATTAAGAGAAATCACTTTAGGTGACGGTGCAAAAATCGGCGGTAGCATGTTCCGCGGTGCAGGTAATGTTTCGATAATTCGCATTGCCAACAACGCAACTGTTATTTTCCCTGCCGATGTTAATCCGTTCTATGATTTCAGAGGTCTTGACAAGTTTATCATCGGTGACGGTGCAACCGTTCGTTTCGAGAGAAACAAGACATTTGATATCACCATGGCAAACGCTGTTAGAGTAAGACTTAGCGAAATTTTAATCGGTGACAATGCAACAGTTTACTTTGGTTACAACACATTTAATGGTGAGCCAAACCTTACTACAATCACATTTGGCAAAAACGGCAATTACACATTCGAGCAATATGCATTTAAAGGTTGCACAGCACTTAAAAACATTATAATTCCCGAAGGCTCAACTGTTACAATCAAGGGTAATGCGTTCGAAAATTGCACAGCGCTTGAAGAAATCTTCTTGCCAAGTTCTGTAACTTCTATTTCTGCAAGTGCATTTAGCGGTTGCTCTGCGCTTACAAGTGCAGTTCTTATGAATGTTACCTCAATCGGTGAGAACGCATTTAATGCGACAAGCAATGTTGCACTTACAATCTATGCTCACGCAACAGGCGACCTTTCATTTGGTTCAAATGCTCTTGCAAACCGTTCAAATGTAACTCTTTACACAAACAGCAAAAATATCACTTCGCTTTCAAATGCGACTTGGACGATTTATTCGGGTCTTGCCCATGTTCAAACTCCTCACACCGAGGCTGAAACATGCTTTGAAAACGGATATATCGGTTACAAGACTGACTGTCCTTGCGGTCAAGTTGTTTACGGTGTAACTTACACAGTTTACACAAACGAAAACACTGAGGGCGTTTCATCTACTCTTGATAACATCACAGTTATTGATGAGTTTGACGGACACAACCTTGCAGTTTCAGTAACTTACGCAAATGGTTACGACAAAAACGGTGTTAAACATCAAATTTGTCTACGCTTCTGCGGTGCTACATTTGAAGATGTTTCACTCAATCCTATCGTAACTCACAAAGGTTACTCATTTAAGGAAAACGGTGACGGTGCGCTCGGTCTTCAAAGTGGATTCCACCTTGATATTGATGCGCTTAACGAATACAATCTCTACAACGATGACCTTGTCCTCGGTCTTGCAATACTCAATCCTAAATATCTTGGTGAGTCGTTCTTTGACGGACAAAACCTCA
>JAZNJK010000102.1:0-3359 GCA_045578005.1 Eubacteriales bacterium
ATCCCTTTGAGCGTTGAATAAATACAACCTTTACACGCTTTCCAAACTCATTTAACTTCTTTTCAATACCGTCGAAGTCGATTTTTCTATCGGGAGTGAAGTCTACTTGTTGATACTCCACGCCAAAATCGGCAAGTGAGCCATCACCGTTTGCACCGTCAATTCCAACAACCTCGCAAAGAGTGTCGTAGGGGCGGTTTGTAACGGAAAGCATAACATCACCTGGGCGCAAAAGTCCAAAAAGTCCAATAGTTAGCGCCTGTGTGCCGTTTGCGATACTGTGACGGACAAACGCACTTTCCGCACCGAAAACACTTGCATAAATTTTGTCAAGTGTCCCTCTGCCGATGTCATCATATCCGTAACCTGTTGTTCCGCAAAGCATAGATTCGCTAACACGGAACTCACGAAATGCGTCAAGCACTCGTGATGTGTTGGTAAAGGAAATTTCCTCTATTTTTTTGAAAATAGGAGCAAGGGCAATTTCCGCCTCACTTGCTATATCTAAAAGTTTTTTAGAAAACATATCTTATCCTTCTAATTTTTCGATGATTTCATCAAGTCCAAAATATCCATTTGCACGGGCATAGTCGTAATGCTCCACGGCATTTTCGTTATCGCCCTTTGACTCGTAATATTTGCCGAGCGCAAAGTGTCCGTGTGCCGAGCCTTGTCGGGAACTTTGACACATAGTTTCAAACGCATCATCATCTTTGCCCTCGTTAAGTAGCAAAATACCCTTATAAGCGATACATATCAGGTCGTTTTCGTCAAGAGCGAGATGTTTTTTTGCGTTTTCGCTATCACCCATTTCATAGTAAAGCCAACAAAGTCTACCGTGTGGGCGCTCCATTTTATTGTAACTTTCAATCGCTAAATCAAGCGATTTTTGTGTGCCTACTCCATATTGATAAAGAATTCCGAGCATTTCACACGCACTTGGATAATTGCTGTTTTGCGCAATTTCAAAGAGCCTTTTTGCGTTTTTCTCATCAAGTTCGCCAAGGTCACGACAAAGATAACCCTTCAATCGACCAAATAGGTTTTTGGTCTCGGCAGTTGCATAGTTGTATTCTTCCGTAGTCATTTGGAGAACATAGCGCTTGTGATATAGCGTTGCAAGTTCAAGGTCAATATAAGTTCCTATGCCGTAACCGAATATGTTTGCAAGTTCAGAACTTGCCGACGCATTTCTTGCGTTTGATGCCTCACTCAAAAGCATAATCGCCCTCTCGGGATTTAACTCAACATTGTCCCAGTCGTAAAGTAGTTCAAAGGCAAGTTTCACCATCGCATCGGTGTCCCCCTCTTTGACCCGCCTTTCAAGTTCTTCTATGCTTATGTCGTCGTCGGCAAAAAAATCTATATTATCTAAAAAATCACTTTTCATAATTACTCCGTAATTATTCAAAAATGCGGAATGCGGAGTGCGGAATTCGGAATGTAAATAGACAACCCTTTCCACACAAAGATACCGCTTTTGTTGTTTGTTGATTGTTTTGTTAACTTCACTTGGTGTAAATTAAATCGTTCAGGGCAAATGCTATCAACGATTTAAGTGCTTAACCGTTCAGGGCAAGTCAGACAAGGCGCACCGCAGATAGCGGGCGCAGGCGCACTTTTGCGTGCGTCAAGGTCGCTATCGAGGAGCATACGACTCGCTACGCTCCCTTGCATAAGTTCCAATACCCAATCACACTTCGCTTTCGCTCGTGTTCTTGGACTGTCACTTAACGCAGTATCACGAAGCCATCAACGGTTAAGTTTTGCGAAGGCTTTCTTACGAAGTTCAGTGTTAAGTATTCTCTTTCTCAAACGAATTGACTTTGGTGTTACCTCTATTAATTCATCATCGGCTATATACTCTATTGCTTGTTCCAAGGACAAAACTCTTGGTGGGGTCAAAATCAATGCTTCATCTGCACCCTTTGAACGAACAGCGGTTAGGTGCTTTTTCTTGCACACATTAAGTTCAATATCTTCTTTCTTTGGGCATTCACCAACTATCATTCCCTCGTATACGGGAGTTTGAACACCGATGAACATATCGCCTCTATCTTGCGCATTGAAAAGACCGTATGATGTAGCCTCTCCGTCCTCACTTGCGATAAGTGAGCCTGTGAATCTTGTAACTACCTCGCCCTTGAATGGCTCATAGCCGTCAAAGAGTGTATTAAGCACGCCCTCACCCTTTGTATCGGTCATAAATTCGCTACGATAACCGAGCAAACATCTTGACGGGATAAGGTATTCAATTCTTGTTCTTGTGCCTATCTTTGACATATCGACAAATTCGCCTTTTCTCGAACCGAGTTTTTGCATTACACTTCCCTCGCTCTCTTCGGGAACATCAATGAGAACTCTTTCCATTGGCTCGTGCAAAATTCCGTCGATTTCTTTATAAAGCACCTTTGGTGTGGAACAGCAAAGTTCATAACCCTCACGGCGCATATTCTCAATAAGGATTGAAAGGTGCATTTCACCTCTACCCGCAACCTTGAACGAGTCGGTTGTTTCACCGTCGCTAACACGGAGTGATACATCTTTGAGTGTTTCTTTATAAAGACGGTCACGGATTTGGCGAGAGGTAACAAATTTACCCTCTTTACCTGCAAACGGGCTATCGTTTACCGAGAAGGTCATTTCCATGGTTGGCTCACTAACCTTAACAAATTCAAGTGGCTCAACGCAATCGGTTGCGCAAATTGTATCACCTATTGAAAGTTCCTCAACACCGCTAAAACATACGATGTCGCCAACAGTTGCGCTTTGAGTTTGCGAACGGGAAAGACCGTCAAATTGATAGATTGAAATTATCTTCGCACGGCGTGGTTTTTCGTCGGAGTGGTAGTTACAAACGCTAACTTCCTGTCCTACTTTGAGTGTTCCGCGCTCAATTCTACCGATACCGATTTTACCTACATAGTCATTGTAGTCAACGCTTGAAACGAGGAGTTGAAGTGGCTCATCTTCCTCGCCCTCGGGTGCGGGAATGTATTCAAGAATTGTGTCGAGAAGTGGGATAAGGTCCTTGCCCTCAACATCGGGAGAGAGTGATGCAGTTCCGCTTCTTCCCGAGCAGAAAAGCATTGGTGAGTCAAGTTGCTCATCTGTTGCGTTAAGGTCGATAAGAAGACCAAGCACCTCGTCGATAACTTCATCAATTCGAGCATCGGGGCGGTCAATCTTATTAACTACAACGATAATTCTATGGTTTAATTCCATCGCTCTTTGAAGAACAAATCTTGTTTGTGGCATTGGTCCTTCCGCTGCGTCAACAAGAAGAATTACACCGTTTACCATTTTGAGTATACGCTCAACCTCTCCTCCAAAATCGGCGTGGCCGGGGGTATCTACGA
>JAZNJK010000103.1:0-9449 GCA_045578005.1 Eubacteriales bacterium
GCAGGGCACTTGGAATGACGGATATGGCGTTTGGACTTTGGGCAGGAACAGCGGTAAATGACACTTCGTCTGTAGTAGCCACAGGTTATGCCTTTTCCGAAGCAGCGGGAGATTTCGCCACAATGGTAAAACTTACTAGAACACTTTCCATTATTCCTACGGTTTTAATTTTTGCGTTTATCAATCTCAACATTAAACGTAAGGAAGCGAAACTTAACGGTTTAAACGAGAGCGAGTTAAAGGCGAATTTCAGTGTTAAAAAGATATTTCCATGGTTCATCGTTGTTTTTGTAGCAATGTCTATAATAGCAAGTGCATTTAATATTCCTTCGGCTGTCCTTGTGCATACTAAATCGGCAAGTAAATTTCTAATGGTAGCGGCTCTTGCGGCAATTGGATTGAACACTTCTTTTTCGAGTATAAAAAAGTCTGGTGTTCGTCCTATGATACATGGTTTTATTATTTCTGCGCTTGTAGTAATTGTTGCATTAGTCGTTGAAATTTCAATGGGTATCGTTGTTTTTAATGCGTAGTAGTTTACTGATTATAAAAACAAAGGCTAACGAAAATTTCGTTAGCCTTTTATAGTGCCTAAAATTGAAATAGAAAACACTCATACAATCCTTTTTGTTAAATTATAAATCTTTAACCAAATCTTGCAAAAGAGCAATTTCCTTAGCATATCCATCAAGTTCGTTTGGTGTTTCAAGACAAATAGGTAGAGAAGCGATGATAGGATTTGAAACGATCCTCTTTATTCCTTCAAGAGAAAGGTGACCAAGACCGATTTTCTCGTGCCTGTCTTTTTTTGCACCGAGCGGATTTTTACTATCGTTCAAGTGGATCGCCTTTAACCTTTCAATTCCAACCACCCTGTCAAATTCATCAAGCACCGCCTGTGGGTCAGATGCAATATCGTATCCCGCATCACTAACATGGCAAGTGTCAAGGCAAACTCCAAGATGTGATGAGTCTTCAACAAGGTCAATAATTCTTCGTATTTCTTCGAAAGTTTTTCCAATTTCTGTTCCTTTACCCGCCATCGTTTCGATAAGAACGGTGGTGTTTTTTGCGTGTTTTAGTATCGCATTTAGCGTGTCCGCCGTCTTTTCAATGCCAATATCAACCCCTTGCGAAACATGATTTCCGGGATGGAAATTGTAAAGCGCATTTGGAAGTTTTTCAAGCAAACAAACCTCTTTTACCATCGTTTCCTTTGTGTATTCACGAATACCCTCGTCGGACGCACAAGGATTGAATGTGTAAGGCGCATGCGCAATAATAGGCGCAAAATTGTGTTCTTTCAAAATGGTGCATAGAGCATTAATATCCGCATCAGTCGGTTCTTTGTGTGTCCCACCGCGAGGATTTCTTGTAAAAAACTGAAAAGTTTTCGCCCCAACTGAAAGCGCATCAAGTCCCATTTTCTCCCATCCACCCGAAACGGAAAGATGACATCCTAATTTAAGTTCCATAATAAACCTCGCTTAGTTAACGAAATCAAACTCAAAATCATACATAGAAACAGTGTCACCATCTTGACAGCCTGCCTCACGCAATTTGTCAATAACACCGCTTTTGAGAAGAACGCGTTGGAAAAATCCAAGCGACTCACGATTTTCGAAGTTAACCTGTCCAACAAGATTAAAGAGCCATTCGCCCTCGACAACATAAACCCCTGCCGAATCTCTTGTGATTGTAACCTCGTGGTCGTCCTCGCTAAGAATTTTATCCTCAGGTAAGTAATCCGCCTCATAGATAGTAAGCGGTGGCAATTCTTCAAGCCTTTTTGCAATGTAAGAAACAAGTTCGTCTGTATTTTCGCCTGTGTAAGCGGAAATATACATGAGTTCCCAACCGCGACCTTTTACATATTCTTCAAATTTGTCAACATCAAATGCGTCTTTGTCAATAGAGTCCATTTTGTTGGCAACGATAATTCTCGGTCTTGTCGAAAGTTCGGATGAGAATTTTTCAAGTTCCGTATCAATAGTTATAATATCATCAATCGGATTTCGTCCTTCAATGCAAGAAACATCAACAAGTTGTAAAAGGAGTCTGCAACGCTCAATATGTCTTAAAAATTCGTGTCCAAGTCCAAGACCGTCACTTGCCCCCTCAATAAGTCCGGGAATATCCGCCATAACAAAACCGTGTCCTTCGCTAACACGAACAACACCGAGGTTTGGCGAAAGAGTAGTAAAGTGATAGTCCGCAATCTTTGGACGCGCATCACTAACCGCCGCAAGAAGAGAAGATTTACCCGCACTTGGAAGACCTACAAGTCCAACATCGGCAAGCATTTTGAGTTCAAGTGTAAGTTCCCATTCGTCACCCTTTGTTCCGCTTTTTGCAAACATAGGAATTTGGCGTGTAGGAGTCGCAAAATGCTTGTTACCCCAACCGCCTCGGCCACCCTTTGCGCAAATCCAGTCCTCGCAGTTTGACATATCTTTAAGTATCTTTCCGCTTGCCGAGTCCTTAATAAGTGTGCCTTCGGGAACTTTGATAATAACATTTTCACCATTTTTACCATGGAATTTCGCACCCGCACCATCGCCACCGTTTTCGGCAACGAATTTTCTTTTATATCTAAAAGAGAGAAGAGTGTTTGTTCCCTTGTCAATCGTAAAGATGATATTACCGCCGTGACCACCGTCACCGCCGTCAGGTCCACCTTTGGCAACATATTTTTCTCGTCTAAACGAAACACAGCCGTTGCCACCGTTTCCTGCTTTAACATATATTTTTACTTTATCAATAAACATTTTTAACCTTCCGTATCTAATTTAAAAGTAGTAGTTAAGCACATAGTAGTAATCACACTCTTGTCATCAAGTCGTAATTTAAATGATTCGTTTTGTGCTAATTTTTGACCGTTTATGAATAAATCTCCGTCAGCAAAATATCCGTTAGCGGATACAAAAAGAATGTATCCACCATCATGTGCGACGGTTTTACCTGTAATAATGCCACAACTTTTGCCCTTCGCTGTGAAAACTTCATCACCGACATCAAAAAAGCCTAATTGCTCATTACTTATAAATAAAGAATAATTTACTTGCGTTTTATCCGAAGTCACACTTAAAATGTCGTTGCCAAGCATTACAAAAACCAACACACCGATAGCGAATGCTAATGCTAAAACAATTAAAAGGTCAACAAGGTTAAAACGGTGTTCTAAATGTTCTTTTTTAGCCATACAACCCCCTTAATTTATGACTTTGCCCAACCGATATAAGACACAGTCAATTCATAAAACGCCCGACAACTCAAAATTCATCATCTGAAAAAACGGGCTCAAATTCCTTGCTTTTTATCGTATCTAACGGATCGTGTGCTTTTTTTACATTCCGTTTGATTTTAAGCTTAGGCGCATGAACATATTTTCTTTTGGAGAAGTGTTCTTTGTATTCGCTTCTGTCAAGTTCAATATCAAGACTTGCCTTCAAAACATCAACTCCTGCCATTCTCATTCGTCCGTAACTTTCACGCTCAATTTTGATATAAGCGAAAGTAAGCGCAAGAGAAATGAAGAATACAGCAATGATCGATTTATCCGCCCAAACGTATCCTGAAAAGCCCGAAATCAAAATGCCAATCGCACCGCAAAATCCTGCAAGCGCGTTGATTCTTCGTGCCGAACTTGATACGCTTGATGCGTAAGAAAATCCAAGATTACAAAATGCTATAAATCCCGCACAAACGAGCAAAAGACCTAAAAGTCCACATTCAAGAGCAATTTGTAAATATAGATTTCCGCAGTTTGTAAACGCGCCCGAAATTCCAAGGTCAGCACATAGTGATTGGAATGCCCCATCGGAAAGGCCTATTCCAAACGGATGCGAGAATATCATTTTTAGTGAAGCATCGAAAAGTTCCAATCTATATGCATGTGTATTCGTAGGTAATGCCACGATTTGCGCCAAAGCGTCAAGTGCGCTTTGCGGTAACGCAAAATTGAGCACAACCGCCGTTCCAATTCCAATAATGAATAGATAAATCGTATTCCTGTGGAAGAAAAGTAGAAGTAGCACAAGCATAGAAATTGCGCCGATATATCCAACCTTTGAGTAGGTTAAGATAAGTGCAAAAACACTCACAGCACTGCAAACAATACCAATAACTATTGTTTTCGCATTTTTTCCCGAAAGAATGAAAAGTAATAAAAACGGCAAAGAAGCAACAATGTAAAGCGCAAATGCCTCAGGATCAAGAAAAGTTGAGGAAACTCTTTCGTTAAGAGTGCTAAATGCGTCAAGTCCGTCCCATACAATGTTAAGTTTAAACAAAACAAATTGCGCAATGGCAATAGCGGATGAAAGTGTCGTAGCGATACATGTCGCAATAATACATCTCTTAAACCATTCTTTTGAACATACTAAGTTCGAAAGAACAAAAAATACCGCAATAAAGCAAATTGTCATTAGCATATTTTTGAGTGATGAAAGGTCAAACGAGATAAATCCACCCAAAAGCACGGCAAATGCCATAATAACAACCCAAAGGTCAATGTATTCAAACTTGAAAACTCTTTTTCCAACTACACATTTTACAATGTAGCAAAGCGCTACATATAAAACACATATTCCAAGATAGAGAGGAGAAATGAACGGAAGAATTGTAAGCACTATAATAATTCCCGACTCCGGAGAAAGTAGCACTTGATAGGCAAGGAAAAGTATGCCCGCCAAAGCAATTATGAAAACAGGTCCTGTAAAATACGAAAATCCGCTTAACACAAGCCCCGTAAGTAGTGCTATACTTGCTGAGCGGTGTGACGGTGCTTCACAGGCTTCATCGTAACTCTCATCTTTTAACTGTAAAAACGAAAATAAAATTGTTTTAAATATCGCACCCTTGAATAAAAGCATGGCAATCGGTTTTTTCGAAAACAACATAGGCAGTGCAAGAACTCCTATGACAATTGCTGAGATAAATCTAAATAGAGAAAAGGGAAGTTCAAGGTAATTGAGTGTCAAAAACAGTCCGCAGTTAAGTAGCGACATGGCAAGAAAAACAATTCCGTAATCCCTTATCGCAACTCCAAGTAAAAATCGTTGAAGTTTCGGTATAATATTAACGAGAATATTTCCCTCAAATGCCCTTGCAAGAGTTCTTTTTGTGCGCTTTTCTTTTAAAGTCGCCTTTTTGTTGCGCTTTAAAAATCTTTGATTTCTTTCCTCATATCCTGTGAAAAGTTTACCAAAAATTCCCGATTTAAGGCTCGAAAAAAACCATCCGCTTATCTTACTGAAAACGGAAATACTCTCGTGAGTGCTTTTTCCTTGCTTATTTTCCAAAATATCACATCCAATAACTAAATTTCAGTTTGACGCATCATTTTGCCGATTTCTTTTTCTTTGTCGGCTTCGGCGGATGCGCTTTAATATACGCCTCATATAAATCGGGACGACGCTCTTTTGTCAGTTCAAGTGAGCGTTCAAGTCGCCAAGCATCAATGTTTGCGTGATGCCCCGAAAGCAAAACCTCAGGCACTTCTTTCCCACGAAAAACGGGAGGACGAGTGTATTGAGGATATTCAAGAAGCCCCGACGCAATGCTCTCATCAGTATGACACACCTCATCGGAAAGCACTCCATCAATAAGCCTTGAAACCGCATCAACGACAATACAAGCGGGAATTTCGCCACCGGTTAAAACATAATCGCCAATCGAAATTTCCTCATCAACAATTTCATCAATGACGCGTTGGTCTATCCCTTCATAGTGCCCGCAAATAATAGTAAGACAGTCGTATTTTGAAAATTCTTTCGCCATATCGTGATTAAACAGTCTTCCTCTTGGAGACATATAAATCACCTTGTTGGTTAACTCTCCTTGCTTAGAGCGGACATCATCGAAACAGTCGCAAATCGGTTGAGTAGCCATAAGCATACCTTTGCCACCACCGTAAGGCGTGTCATCAACCTTCTTGTGCTTGTTTGCGGTGTAATCTCTTATGTTGTGCGTGTTGACGGAAATTATCCCATTTTTTTGCGCACGGCCAATTACACTCTCTCCAAGCACTGCATTTATTTGCTCGGGAAAAAGTGTTAAAATATCAAATCTCATTCTATCATTCCCTCAATAGGTTTAATTAAAATACCTTTTTCAAGAGAAATTTCTTTTACAAATTCCTCAACAACAGGCACATAAGACAGTTTTCCGTCATCGCCCTCGACAACATAAATATCTTGCGCCCCACTGTTTATAACATCTTTTAAAGTTCCATACTTGACACCGCTATCAATGTCAAAAACGCCAAGACCGATAAGGTCAACGATAAAGAAACTTCCTTCCTCGCATTTTAACTCGTCACGGTTTGCAAATACCGTCTTCCCGCGAAGAGCAGTCGCTTTGTCAGCATCAGTTACCGTATCAAGTAGCACAAGTGCCCCACCTTTGTATGGAGAACATTTTTTAATTTTGAGTCCTTCATATGATGCGCCATTTTTGAAATATAGATTTTTTAGTGAGGCAAATACCTCGTATGAGTCGCATTCGTGATTTATAACAACACCGCCATTAAGACCGTGTATTTTAACAATATATCCACATTCAAGATATTGTTTCATAAATGTTTCCTTTCTAAATTCATAGTAAAAACTACACAAATTTTCATTCTATATTCTATCATATTGCAAATCAAATATCAAGAGATATTATTAAATAATAAATATAAAAAAATAAAATTTTCAAAAAAAGATAAAAAAACACTTGACAAGCCTCTATTATTGTGCTAAAATGCTTATACCTCAAGCAGAGAGGTTCTTTTTTTGTGCGCAAAATCGCAAAAAAGACATCGCAGGGCTTGATTCTCTCTGTAACGAGGGAGGCATTGCACAGATCGTGCAAAGAAATGGGTTTAAACCCAAATAATAATGGGAGGTGCCGAAACATGGCTAATGAAGCAAGAGTCAAAATCACATTGGCATGCACTGAGTGCAAACAGCGTAATTACGACACAAAGAAAAACAAGAAAAACAATGCGGAAAGACTTGAAATGAACAAGTTCTGCCCTTTCTGTCGTAAACACACCTTGCACAAGGAAACAAAGTAAGGAGGACATTATGGCTGAGAACGAAAACAAGAAGGCAAAAAAGCCGGGTTTTTTCGCAAGACTCGGACAAAAGTTCAAAAACCTTAAAAGTGAAGCAAAGAAAGTAACTTGGGCTTCACCAAAATCTGTTTTCAAGAGCTTTTTCGTTGTAGTAGTTTCAGTAGGAATTATTGCACTCGTGCTCGGATTACTTGACTTAGGTCTTATGTCACTCTTTAGATTTCTCGCAACAGTTATTCCCGCATTCGGGGGTTAAGAGGTGCTGAGATGAGTGATTTTAACGAATTGACCGCCGGTCAAAAATGGTATGTAATTCACACATACACCGGACACGAAAACAAAGTAAAAAGCACAATTGAGAGAACAGTAGAATCAAGAGGACTTCAAGATCTTATATTCGATGTAAAAGTTCCAACACAAACAGTTGTAACAACCGATTCAAAAGGAAACGAAAAGATTATTGAAGAAAAACTCTTCCCCGGATATGTATTCATCAAAATGATAATGAATGATGATACATGGCACATCGTGCGCTATATGAATGGCGTTACAGGATTTGTAGGTCCGGGATCTAAACCAGTTCCACTTTCTGATGAGGAAGCCCTTGCAATCAGTGGAGAGGAAAGGGTAACGGTAGACGCATTTGCCGTAGGCGACGAGGTAGAAATTATTGACGGACTCCTTGTAGGACACAAAGGAAACATCAGTAACATCGCTGAAGATACAGGAGATATCACAGTGCTCGTATCCTTAGGCGGAAGAGAAATGCCTGCCATTCTCGATGCGAAGAGCATCAAAAAGATCTAATAAAGCGCGCGACTTGCTTACAAAAGTCGTAAATAAGTGGGAGAGAGTAAATATTTATGCTCTCGTATAGAACCACATAGGAGGATATAATAATGGCTAAAAAGATTCAGGGTTACATTAAACTTCAAATCCCTGCTGGAAAAGCAACACCACAACCACCTATCGGACCTGCTCTTGGTCAATACGGTGTATCAATTCCTAACTTCACAAAGGAATTCAACGAAAGAACAAAGAACGATATCGGTTACATCATTCCTGTTGTAATCACAGTTTATGCTGACCGTTCATTCACATTCATCACAAAGACTCCACCTGCACCAGTTCTTATTAAGAAGGCAGCAGGTATTGAAACTGCTTCTGCTACACCTAACAAGACAAAGGTAGCAAAACTCACAAAGGAGCAAGTGCAAAAGATCGCTGAAACAAAGATGCCTGACCTCAATGCTGGCTCACTCGAGGCTGCAATGAAGATGATCGCTGGAACTGCTCGTTCCATGGGTATCACTGTTGAGGACTAAGATAAGGAGGTAATTTGAGATGAAAAAGGGAAAGAAATATATCGCAAGTGCTGAACTTATCGACTCAGCAAAGGTTTATGATCCATCCGAGGCTATGAAACTCGTATGCGAAACATCAAAGGCAAAATTTGACGAAACAATCGAAGTCCATGTTCGTCTTGGCGTTGACTCCCGTCACGCAGACCAACAAGTTAGAGGAGCAGTAGTTCTTCCTCACGGAACTGGTAAAAAGGTTCGCACACTCGTATTCGCTCGTGGCGACAAGGCTAAGGCTGCTGAGGCTGCTGGAGCAGACTATGTAGGTGCTGAGGACTATGTTGAAAAGATTACTAAGGAAAACTGGTTCGAGTTTGATGTAGTTATCGCAACTCCTGATATGATGGGCGTTATCGGTCGTCTTGGTAAGGTTCTCGGTCCTAAGGGACTTATGCCTAACCCTAAGGCAGGTACAGTAACTCCCGATGTTGCACGTGCCGTAACAGAGGCTAAGGCAGGTAAGATCGAATACCGTCTTGACAGAAACAATATCATTCACTGTCCTATCGGTAAGGCTTCCTTCGGCGTTGAGAAGCTCGGCGAGAACTTCGATACACTTATGGGTGCTATTATCAAGGCGAAGCCTGCTGCTGCAAAGGGTCAGTACATTAAGTCCTGCGTTGTAACTTCTACAATGGGACCCAGCGTTAAGCTCAACCCCAACAAGTTTACAGCTACACAGGCATAATTTAAGCTATTTAGAGCTTTAGCTCTGAATATAAATCGCTGTTCTAAAGACAGCAGGTTTCCGAATGCCGGATATAATGGATTTAATCCGCCTGCCGAGGAAGAAGCTATTACAAACCCAATGGGTATATTTTGTAATTTCAAGCCTCTTTCTCAGGAAAGAGGCTTTTTCTCTTATGAACTGCGTTATCATTTTAACGGAGGTGAAAACATTGCCCAGTGCTAAGGTTTTAGAACAAAACAAACAGATCGTCGCTGATCTTTCCGAAAGAATCAAGGCTTCCTGCACAGGTCTTCTTGTTACTTACGAAGGTATCAACGTTGCTGACGACACAAAG
>JAZNJK010000104.1:0-7014 GCA_045578005.1 Eubacteriales bacterium
AAAGAAATGCGTCAAGATCCTGACACGCTTGACACTTGGTTCTCCTCTGCTCTTTGGCCTTTCTCTACTCTTGGTTGGCCAAACGAAACCGAAGATCTCAAATACTTCTATCCTACAAACACACTTGTAACGGGATATGATATTATCACTTTCTGGGTTTCGAGAATGATTTTCTCCGGTCTTGAATATATGGGTGAAAAGCCGTTTGATACTGTGCTTATTCACGGTCTTGTTCGTGATGCGCTTGGCAGAAAGATGTCAAAATCGCTCGGCAACGGAATTGACCCGCTTCTTATTATAGAAAAATACGGCGCTGATGCGCTTAGATTTGCGCTTGCAACAGGTAACTCGCCAGGAAACGATATGCGTTTCTCCGATGAGAAGATTGAGAGTGCGCGTAACTTTGTAAACAAACTTTGGAACGCATCTCGTTTTGTTATGATGAATGTAGATATTGACAAAGTATCTCTTCCTTCAAGCGACAAACTTGGTCTTGCTGACAAATGGATTCTTAGCAAGTTGAATGCTCTTATTAAGAATGTTCGCGCACAAATTGAGTCTTACGAACTCGGTATCGCTCTTGATGAACTTTACAAGTTTGTTTGGGATGTATTTTGCAGTTGGTATATCGAACTTTCAAAACCTGCATTTATGGCTAAGGGTAGTGAGCAAAACGAAGTTTCTCAAAATGTTATTATCTATGTGCTTGAAAACATTTTGAAGTTGCTACATCCATTTATTCCTTTCATTACCGAAGAAATTTATCAGTCACTTCCACACTTTGAAGACTGCGAAAGCATTATGATTTCAACTTATCCCGATGTAAACGATGAGTTTAATTTCAGTGCAGAGTGTGAAATGATGGAAAAGATTATTTCAGTAATTGATGCAGTGCGCACAAGAAGAAGTGAAATGAATGTTCCACCTTCAAAGAAGGCGAAGATTTTCATCGCTACACAGCACAAAGACGCATTTACTCCTGACACATACGACTTCTTCAAGGCGCTTGCTTCTGCATCTGATGTTGAGGTTGTTGATGAATATTCAAGTGAGGGTGCGGTGCAAATTATCACTCACGCAGGAACTGCTTATATTCCTATGGCTGAAATGGTTGACACCGAAAAGGAAAAGGCTCGTCTTAATGCCGAACTTACAAAGGTTCAAGGCGAGATTGACCGTCTTGTTAAGAAACTTTCTAATGAAGAATTCGTTAAGAAAGCACCCGAAAAGGTTGTTAATCTTGAAAAAGAAAAACTTGCAAAGTATGAAAGCACAAAGCAAGGTATTCTTGACGCACTCGCTTCACTCTAATCACATCCACTCAAATAACTTAAAAATGGCGAAAAATTTCGCCATTTTTTATTTTTTATATTGATTTTACTGTTCTTTTGTGATAATATTTCATATGTTATATTAAAAGTTATTTTACGGAGTTTTTATATGATTAAGACACGATACTCTAAAAAGGGGATTGTCGCTCTTTGCACGGTTGCGTATTTTGCAAGTTATTTTTCACGAAAGACATTCTCTGTTGTTATGGTTGAAATGCTTGAAAAAGAGGTTCTCTCCCGTAGCGTTGCAGGAATGGTTGGCACTGCGCTGTTCATTTTTTACGGGCTTGGTCAGTTGATAAGTGGATATCTTGGCGACAAAATTGCACCGAAGTATCTTATGTTTTCGGGGCTTATGATATCGGCAGTTTGCAACCTTTTACTTCCGCTTTGCTCAAATCAGTATCTTATGATTCCTGTGTGGGCGGTAAACGGATTTGCACAAGCACTTCTTTGGCCTCCGATTGTCCGCATTTTATCGGATAATTTGAGCCACGAAAAATATGTTACCGCTAACCTTATTGTAACTTGCGGTGCGCATGTTTCTACTATTATTTTGTATCTATATGCCCCGATATGTATTTCGTTTATGTCGTGGGAAAGTGTATTTTTCACATCTACCGTATTTTGCGTGGTTGTTGGCGCTATTTTCCTTATTGCAATGTCGTTTGTTGTTAGCAGTGACAAAGGCGAAAGCGGAGCGAAAAAGGGCGCTATATCAAGTGATGGCGAACCGCTTTTCAGCGTATTTAAGCGCTCAGGTGTGCTTATGATTTTTGCGTGTATTATCGCTATGGGATTTATGCGTGATGGCATTGAGTCTTGGTTGCCTACTCTTTACAGTGAGGCATTTGGCAGAGACAGTTCGGAGTCTATTCTCGTTTCGGTGGCACTTCCTATATTCTCTATAATCAGTCTTTTTGCAGTTAGAATAATCCATAAAGGAAAAGTATTTAACAACGAAGTGCGTGGGGCGGGAATTTTATTTGCACTCTCGGTTGCGCTTTGTATTCCACTTTGCTTCTTGATTTCGCTTGACAATGCGGTATGCAGAGTAATTTGTCTACTTCTTGCAGTTATTGTATGTGCTTGCATGCACTCGTGTAACTTTTTGCTTATTTCCTGTGTTCCGGGACGACTTGCCAAAACGGGCAGAGCGTCAACGGTTGGCGGATTTTGCAACGCTTGCACATATGTAGGTGCGGCGGGTTCAATGTTTGGAATTGCGCTTGTATCAAATCATCTCGGTTGGAGCGCGACTGTGCTATTTTGGATTGGAATTTGCGCATTTGGAGTTATATTCGCTACACTTGCCTTTAAGAAATACACGAAATTTTTAAACGAATAATTCATAAAAAACAGGCGTTAAAAACGCCTGTTTTTGTTAAAAGTTTTATCAATCGTAATGAAGTCTATACTGTATTGTTGTGTTCGGTGGGAATGAGTCGGGTTGAAGATGTATGCCCTCTCTTAACCAAACGGGGTTTAACTTTTTGCATCCCGAAAATGAGTTGTGTCCGATATATTCAAGATTTTTATGGAATGAAAACTCATCAAGACTCCTACAATCACCAAAAGCGCTATCCCCTATTCGTTTTATATTGAGTGCAATTTCAACCTTTTCAAGTGATGTGCAATTTGCGAACATCCTTTGAGGGATTGATTCCCCTGTGCTTTCTATTTTGACGCTTTTAAGCGCATTGCAATTTGCAAACGAGTCAGAAGAAAGTGTTGTTATAGTCTTCGGAATAAACAACTCCTCAAGATTTAAGCACCCGTTAAATGTGCCTTTTTCTATAACTGTGACAGTAGATGGAAAATGTAACTCTTTCAATCCCGAACTGCTAAATGCGTAATTTTCTATTGTTGTCAATCCTTCGTTAAATTTTATTTCGGCAAGATTAACACACCAAGCAAACGCATATTCACCTATTTTTGTTAAACTGTTTGGCAAAATGACTTTTTTGATACTTGAACAGTTTCTAAAAGCATAACTGTTTATCTCGGTTACGCCCTCGGGAATAATTAGTGTTTCCAAAATTTCATCACCGATATATAGATCTGAACCATTTGAAAACAGTCCTGTTTTATAATCGATATGAGTGAGTTTTAAGATGTCATTGATGTTGCTAACTGAAATTTGCTCGAGATTTTTGCAGTTTACGAGTGAGTTTTCGCCTATTTTTGTTACATTACTTGGAATGACTAATTTTATCATTTCGGAGTTGCCCATAAACAAATTATCGCAAAGTTCGTATTTTTCAACCGAGGTTGGAAGGCGAACGATCATACCGTTTCCGCTATACAAAACGAGTTTTTTAATGTCGCCGACTGTTATAAAGTAAAATTCACCGTCTTTTTCGATGATACTTGGCTCATCTTTGCTTGTATTTATGGAAATTGCATTTTTTGCAACATATCCGTTATCATCTGCGCCCTTCATCAATGTTAAAAAACTTTCATTTACGACTTCAACGAGTTTTGTGCAATTATAAAAGGCATTTGTCCCCATTTTTTCAAGGCTACTTGGAAGATTTACTTTAAGGAGTGATGTGCAATACGAAAACGCATCTTCTCCTATCGTTAAAACGCTTTCGGGAAGAACAACTTCGCTCAATTTATCACACTCTTTAAATGCCTTATCACTAATATACCACACACCATAAGGAATTGTGAATTTTTCCTGTTTTAGCGCTCTTGGGACGGATACAAGCGTGTGTTCATCCTCGGAATAGAGGCAATCGCCCATTGATTTATAATTGACATTATCAGGGCTTACCGTGATTTTTTCAAGATATTTCAGTTCTTGCAAAGCATTCGGGTAAACATATTCTATCGTATCGGAAATATAGACACTACGAATCATTTGTTCACTTTGGTCATATTCGGTGTAATAAAATGGTGGATCGTCAATTATCTCCTTATCGGTCTCTTCGACGGGAAGTTCATTTTCTTGAACAAAAGTATCGGGCTTTTCTTCATCAAAAATTTGAGGGTAGTTTGGAATAATATCATCATCATAAAGATCTTCATATAGAGGTTGAAATTCTTCATAATTCTTTTCTTTAACAACCTTCAAGCATCTTATCCTTTTAATGGGTAATCCCCTATATGTTAACGGAATAACTATATCATATATTCCTTGGTCGTTAGATTTTTTTACTCCGTCAACGATATAGTAAGTTTTATCGGCGGATAGTGTATAATAAAGAGCGCTATATCCTTTAATTTCCGTATAAGGAATCGTCAAATTTACTATTTTATCATTATTAAAAATTTCAAGTTCAACAGTATAGCCGAGTTTCTCAATAACATTCATTAAGACGCTACTGCTAACTACGACATCTTTACTTACCGAATGAACATGAAACGCCTCGTTCTTGATATTTGAAATGAGTATATTGCTTTCTTTATTGTTATCACTATTATATGGAACGAGAGTTGACTTTTCTACATCGAGAACATACTTTTTGTTTTTTGCGATGAGAATTGCGATTGTTTCACTTATCCATTCTACCCTTACGCCAAATCTATTAAGCGTTTTGATTAACGGAAATTCGACCTTTTCGTCAAGCATTTTGGAGTATGGCGAGTTAGGAGATACATTCCCTTGAAATGATACATATATCTTGCTTCCGTTTTCTTGGATATCGCAAGGAATAACAGTGTCTTCATCTTCTTTCGTAGGTTCATCATTTAAATCGGGCAAAATTTGTGACTCGGTGCTTGGCTCTACACTGCTCGATTCCAAACTGCTCGACTCACTCGCATTATCAGCGCAAGATATGAGCGACGGAATTAACATTAAAATCACAAGAGCAAAAGAAATTATTTTTTTCATATTAAATTCTCCTTTCGTTGCTTATTCACAAAACGAACGATGATTTTTGCGTTTTTTTGTGCAATTTGTCTTACAATTTTATTTTATCAACAAAATTTTTATTTGTCCAGTGATTTCATACAACTTTCATATAACTTTCACAATTCCGTCACAAACGGGAGTTTAATATAAAAATACCGACGAAAGAAGTTTCGTCGGTATTATATTATTTAGTTTCAAGGATTTTTTCGATGCTTGAAAGTTTAACGCAAAGAGCGAAGAGTTCACCTGCTGTGATAAGGTCGGCAATTGGTGGATAGGAAGGTGCGATACGGATATTGCTATCGTGTGGATCTTTTCCGTATGGGTAGGTAGCACCTGCGCCTGTCATTTCAACGCCTGCCTTTTTACATCTTGCAACGATGTCTTTTGCGCAACCGTCAAGTGAGTCAAAGGAGATAAAATAACCGCCTTTTGGTTTTGTCCATTCGCCAATTTCAAGACCGCCAAGTTCTCTTTCGAGGATTTCAAGCACTGCCTCAAATTTTGGGCGAAGAATGTCGGCGTGAAGGCGCATATGCTCCTTTATTCCGTCGATATTTTTGAAATATCTAACATGGCGAAGTTGGTTTACTTTATCGTGACCGATTGTTTGAACGGTGAGTTGCTTTTTGATGTCTTGAAGGTTATTTAGTGAAGACGCAAGCACGCTAACTCCTGAGCCAGGGAAACTGATTTTTGAAGTTGAGGCAAACTTATAAACCATATCGGGATTGCCTGCCTTTTTGCACGCTTCAAGAATTTCTTCAAGTTGGTCTTGGTCATCATCGTAGAGGTGATGAACGGTGTATGCGTTATCCCAGTAAATTCTAAAATCTTTCGCCTTTGGTTTGAGCGATGCAAAGCGACGGACTGTTTCGGCTGAATATGAGTAGCCTTGTGGGTTTGAATACTTTGGAACGCACCAAATTCCCTTAATGCTATCATCGTTTGAAACGAGGTCTTCAACCACATCCATATCAGGACCGTCTTTGGTCATTGGGATATTTATCATTTCAATACCGAAATACTCGGTGATTTTGAAGTGTCTATCATAACCGGGGACAGGGCAAAGAAACTTAACCTTATCAAGTTTGCACCATGGGGTTGAACCCATAACTCCGTGAGTCATTGAGCGAGCGATGGTATCATACATTACATTAAGGCTTGAGTTACCGTAGATGATAACATTGTCAATGCCAACTTCCATCATATCGGCAAGAAGGACTTTCGCCTCATGCACACCATCAAGCACACCATAGTTACGGCAATCTGTTCCGTCCTCACAAGTGAGGTCGTCATCACTGCTTAAAACATCCATCATGCCCATTGAGATATTAAGTTGCTCAACGCAAGGTTTACCTCTTGCCATATTGAGTTTCAAGTCTTTTGCTTGATATTCTTTATATTTTGCGGTAAGTTCTGACTTTAATGCCAAAAGTTCTTCCCTTGTTAATTCTGTATATTTCTTCATATTTTCTCCTTAAAGGATTAGAATTCTGCGCTACCTGTTGTTCTTGGATAGGACTCAACATCTCTTATATTAGAAACACCTGTGATATACATAATGAGTCGCTCAAAGCCAAGACCAAATCCTGCGTGTTTTGTTCCGCCATATTTTCTAAGTTCGAGATACCACCAGTAGTCCTCTTCATTAAGGTGGAATTTCTCCATTGCTTTAAGAAGCATATCGAGTCTTTCCTCACGCTGAGAACCACCGATAAGTTCACCAACACCCGGGACGAGCATATCCATTGCGGCAACGGTCTTTCCGTCGTCGTTTAGACGCATATAGAATGCCTTGATGTCGGCAGGATAATCGGT
>JAZNJK010000105.1:0-4773 GCA_045578005.1 Eubacteriales bacterium
CGAAACAAATTTCCATGTAGAGGGTGAACTTCGTAGAGAAGTTGCTCTTAACATCAAACGCTTGGTAGAAATTAACTGCTATCGTGGTATCAGACACAGAAAGGGACTCCCTGTTCGTGGTCAGAGAACCAAGACAAATGCAAGAACCAGAAAAGGTCCTGCAAAGACAATAGCAAACAAGAAGAAATAAGGAGTGTAGCAAATGGCAAAGGATAAAAAGGTTGTTAGAAGACGCCGTGAGCGCAAAAACATCGAAAAGGGTGCGGCTCATATCAGCTCTACATTTAATAACACAATAGTAACCATTACCGATGTAAACGGCAATGCTGTATCATGGGCATCCGCTGGCGAACTCGGATTTAAGGGTTCAAGAAAATCAACTCCATTCGCAGCACAAATGGCCGCTGAAGCAGCAGCAAAGGCAGCAATGGAACACGGAATGAAGACCGTAGAGGTTTATGTAAAGGGCCCAGGTCAAGGCCGTGAATCTGCAATTCGTGCTCTCTCAACCGCGGGACTCGCTGTTACAATGATTAAAGATGTAACACCTATCCCTCACAACGGATGCAGACCACCAAAACGCAGACGTGTTTAATATAATAGGAGGAACAGAATAATGGCAAGATATACAGGACCATCATGCAAACTTTGCCGTAGAGAAGGCGTTAAGCTTTACCTCAAAGGTGAGCGTTGCCAAAGCGGAAAGTGCGCACTTGATAGAAGAAAATCTGCTCCCGGACAACACGGTGCAGCAAAAAAGAAGCTCACTGAGTATGGAACTCAAATGAGAGAAAAGCAAAAGGCTAAGAGATACTATGGCGTTCTCGAAAAGCAATTCCTTAACTACTACAAGAAGGCTGCAAACCAAGATGGCGTAGCAGGTGAAAACCTTCTCAGACTTCTCGAAAGAAGACTTGATAATGTAGTATTCAGAATGGGACTTGCAGAGAGCCATAAAGAGGCTCGCCAACTCGTATTGCATGGACACTTCACACTTAACGGACACAAGGCAAATGTTCCTTCAATTCTCGTTAAGGTTGGAGATGTAATCGAAGTAAAAGAAACCGAATCACCAAAGATTAAGGCATTTGTAGAGGCTATGAAAGATGTAGTTGCTCCAAAATGGCTTGAACTCGGTGAAAAGAGCGCAAAGGTTGTTGCAATGCCTGAGCGTAGTGATATCGACTTCGAACTCAACGAGCAGCTCATCATCGAACTTTACTCAAAATAATAATCGCTCTTTGTTCGCTGCATTTCTCCGTTTTATTACAAACGGAGAGTGCACTAAGAGTGCGCATGCAGTCGATAACAACAAATATGTAGCGTAAATTCCTCGCAAAAAAGAGAAAACAAAAACATACTTGAACACAAGGAGGATTATTTTTCATGATGATTGAAATTGAAAAGCCTAATATTACTGCAATGGGTAATAGCGATAACGGTAGTAAGGGTAGATTTGTAATTGAGCCACTTGAAAGAGGCTTTGGAACAACCCTTGGAAACGCACTTAGAAGAGTTCTTCTCAGTTCTCTTCCTGGATATGCAGTTTCCAGCATTAAGATTAACGGCGCTCTTCACGAAATCCAAACTCTTGACGGAATTACTGAGGATGTAACTGAAATCGTTCTTAATGTTAAGGGAATTATTTCAAAAATCTACGGAGATGTAACAAAGACCGCATTTATTGATGTAACAGGTCCTTGCGAAGTTACTGCCGGTGACATTAAACATGATGCCGATCTCGAAATTTTCAACCCTGACCTTCATATCGCAACAGTAGCAGAGGGAACACACTTCTATATGGAGTTAACCTTCGAGCGCGGACGCGGATATGTATCACAGGAGAAGAACAAACAGGATCATATAAAGAGCCAAGCAATTATTCCAGTAGGAACAATATTTGTTGACTCAATATATACTCCTATCTACAATGTAAGTTACACAGTAGAAAATACTCGTGTAGGAAGCATTGCAGACTTCGATAAACTCACAATGGATATCGAAACAAACGGCACAATCGACGCAACAGAGGCAATATCGCTTGCAGCCAAGGTTCTCAACGATCATTTCACCTTGCTCGTAGAACTTTCTGATGAAGCAAGAGGCACTGAAACAATGGTTGAGCGTCAAGAAACCATAAAAGAAAAAGTTCTTGAGATGACCATTGTGGAACTTGACTTGTCTGTTCGTAGTTTCAACTGCTTGAAACGCGCAGGCATAGATAATGTAGAAGACCTTATCAACCGCACCGAAGAGGATATGATAAAGGTTAAAAACCTCGGAAAGAAATCCCTCGAGGAAGTAATAGCGAAACTCGCATCACTCGGACTTGAACTCAGAAAGGAAGAGGAATAATTCCACTTCCTTGAATACTAAACTCTGCAAAAGGAGGATAAATCAATGGCAGGAAACAGAAAACTCGGCAAGAACACTGCTCAAAGAAAGGCTATGCTCCGCGGAATGGTTACATTGCTTCTTGAAAATGGCAAGATCGAAACAACCTACGCAAGAGCGAAAGAACTTAGCGCAGTTGCTGACAGTATGATTACACTCGGCAAGAAGAATACTCTTGCATCACGCCGTGAGGCTCTTGGCTATATCACAAAGGAAGATGTAGTAAAGAAACTCTTTGACGAAATCGCACCTAAGTATGCTGATCGTAACGGTGGATATACACAGGTTTATAAACTTGGACCAAGACGCGGTGATGCTGCGGAAATGGCTCTCATTAAACTTGTAGACTAATCAAATCACGAAAAACGCATTGCCTCGGCAATGCGTTTTTTATATCCTGTGCTAAATAATGGTAACACATTTCATTGCAACGAAATAAGTGCCAAAACAGTTGGTATAATCGTCTAAAACGCATCTAAAAGCGCAAGTAATTTTTGTATATAGTTGACAAGAGGGAAAAGTTGTGGTAAAATAATCTTGTATAGTTATATCTAAAAGGAGATTTATATATGAAACGCAAGATTTTAGTGATGATGCTTGCACTTGCAATGCTCGTATCACTCTTTTCCGTTGTCGTATTTGCCGATGGTTCTGCTCAAACAGAATGCACGGTAAAATCTGAAAATATCGCAAGTTCGGCAACAGTTACAACTCGCTCGCCCTGTTGGGTAATTAAGGATTATCTCGGATACCTCGTAGACGGTGACCCGTCAACAGGTGCGGGTGGTTCTCACGCAGGAGAGGCAGGAGGAGTTCATAGATTTTTGGATTTCGGTGAGCCTAAAAACATTACAAAAGTAGTTATTTATGTAAACTACGAGGGCGAAAATGCTAATGTAAGTAACGACAATTCCCTCAGCGCTATTAGAAATCAAGACCATAAGTTCACTTTGGTATGTCACCCACTTGCTGAATCTGGTTATAACCGTCTTTTCCAAAAGGAATTTTCAACCAAGGGCGTAACTAAGGTTGAATACACATCTGATAACTGGAATAATGAGCCTGTTCAAACTATCGAAATTTGGAATAACGACAGCTGGAATAACACATACATCATCTATGAGGTTGAAGTTTGGTGTGAAGAAGGCGAGCATGCCTGGGAGCTTGAGCAAACTATAACCCCACCAAAATGCGATGAAGCAGGCGAGGGTAAATACAAGTGTGAATGTGGCGCTACAAAGACCGATGTTATTGATGCAACAGGACACATCACCGACGGTGTATTCCTTACCGACGATGTAAAGGGAACACACTATACCTCTTGTATCATCTGCTCAGGCAGAGTCGATGAAGAAGAGCATCAGTTCGACCACGATTGCGATACCGACTGTAACGATTGCGGAAGTGTTAGAACGGTTGTTGGACATGAATATTCCGCCGATTGCGATACCGACTGTGATAAGTGCGGAACAATAAGGACAAATGCTCCAAAGGCGCACGAATACACCGCCGATTGCGATGATACATGTAATGTGTGCGAAACCAAACGCAAGGCAAAGGCTGAACATGTTTATGATAATGCGTGTGATGCTTTTTGTAACACTTGCAACTTGGAAAGAACGCCTGCCGATCACGAGTATAGTGCAGTGTGTGACCCCGAATGTAATGTTTGTAAATTAGTCCGTGATGATGCCGAAGAGCATAAATACACAAGAGAGTGCGATGTTGACTGTAATGTATGTAAGGCAGTTCGCGAAAACGCAACACCTCATAAATTCTCAAATGCGTGCGATACAACATGTAATGTGTGCGGAATTGAGAGAACAGTAGGAAATCACGAATACCTAAATGGATGCTCCGATAAGTGCAGAATTTGTCAAGCACCAAGAACAGTTTACGGACATATTTATAATAATAAGTGCGACTTCGACTGTAACGAATGCGGAGCGCAAAGAGTTCCTGAACCACACCAATACGGCGATTGGATTGTCCTCGTTTCTGCCGAGGTAGGAGTTGATGGATATAGAGTTCAAAACTGTAAGGAATGCGGACTTGAACAGGGAGAAAAAATCCCCGCACTCGAAGGCACAAACGATAAGACTGTAAAGACCATCGTAATAGTTTCTTGCTCCGTTGTTATCGGCGGTTGCTTTGCAATCGGTTTCTATTCACTCGGTGTTAAGAAATGGGTAGCAAACGCAAAGCGTAAAAAAGAACTCGAACTTCAAAAAGCCAAAGAAGAGGCTGAAAACGAAGACGACGAGGACGAAGAATAATTAAATAATAAAAATACCACTTCATTTGAAGTGGTATTTTTTTAATGTGGAATGAATTGTGCCTTTGGCACATGAATTGTCACTTTGTGACATGAATTGACCT
>JAZNJK010000106.1:0-4233 GCA_045578005.1 Eubacteriales bacterium
CACAGAACGACATGGCTACGATCCGACTTGAGGGCAGCCAGCTCAACCGCGCAAAGGAAATCTTGGCATACGAGCTTACAAAATTAGTCCACGGCGAAGAAGAGGCGCAAAAGGCGCAAGAGAGCGCAAGGGCGATTTTCTCGGCAGGTAATAGCGAAAATATGCCGAGCGTGTCCCTTTCCGACGCTGACTTTACCGACGGAGCAATTGACATTCTCTCGATGCTCGTAAAGGCAGGACTTGTCGCATCAAAGGGCGAGGCAAGACGCGCCATCGAACAAGGCGGAGTAACTGCCGACGGAGAAAAAGTAACCGATACAAAAACCACCTTCACAAAAGACCAAATCGCAAACGGCGTAGTCCTTCGCCGTGGCAAAAAATCCTATAAAAAAGTAACCCTATAAAACCCACCAAACATAAAACCACACTCTTTCGAGTGTGGTTTTGTTGTTTTATACGGTTGGAATTTCGTATTCCTTAATAGTTTCGGGAAGAGCGACAGGAGTTACAACATTTGTAAGATTTACTGTGTGAAGCACTCCGTCAGTCTTTGTAACCTTGCTAACCACAGGTGCTTTTTCGCCAACTGTGTATTGCTTTTGAATTAATTGCATATCATCGCCGTCAAAGATGTAAGCGAAGATTGAAAGTTCAAGCCCTGCAAGGTTTGTATTTTCAGGGAAGTTAATCATGCAACTAATTTCGGAATATGTGAATACATCAATGTCAACCTGTAAAAATCCTTTTTCACAGTTGAGGTTTTGTCCGTCAAAGAACGACTCACCAAGATATTTAGGATTGAGTATTGCAAGACCGAGGACAAGGTCATCGTTGTAGAGATTGTATTCGTTAAGTGCATCAATATCAAGGTGGAATCCACTTTGAAGACCGAGCGCACCGTCACCGTTTTCCTTAAACGAATAGCCCTTATGAGTGATTATCGGTTTTATTGTTTCACTGCCGAATTCTTCACCGCAGAAACGCAGACAAATTTGCGCTTTAACACCGTCTTTGTCGTAACCGTTTGCGTAAGTTACGGAAATTGCAAGGTCGTGACCGTCAAACTCGTCAAGGATGACGATGTTGTCAAGAGTATAAGTCGTTGCCTCGGTGCTTTCTTTTGTGTAAACCTTGTATGTCGCGCCGTAATTGATAACTCCGCAAGGACAGTCGGTAATGTATCCGATATATCCGTTTTCAAGGCAGGTTTCGTTCTTTGTGTAAGGCGTATGAGCGTGGGCAATTCCCGAATAAATGGTGTAAGCGCTCAATGATGATTGAAGCGAGGTAACGTTCGTGCTCATCGTGTAGAGAACAACGTTTGTTCTACTGTTAAATGCGTTTGTTGGAATTGTCAAATTACCCGTTGCATGCGAGTAGATTGTAAGAACGTTGTCGGTTGCGGAATAGAGTTTGAACTCCTCACCGCTAAACGAGGTAACTCCCATAAGAACAACTGTTTTAAGCGCAGGGCAGTTCTCAAAGATTCCCTTGCGAAGTGAGGTAACGCACGACGGCAGGTAAACGTTTTCAAGAGATGTGCACGACTTGAAGGGGCAATCTCCCGTGAAGGTGATTGAAACTGTGCTGTCGGGGAAGACAAGGTTTTTAAGCGCCTTAGAATCAGAAAACGCGCTTGCGCCAAACGAGAGTGAACAACCTTCGCCAATGCTAAATGTCGCTAAGGCGTTTGAACCGCTGAACGAATCCTGACCGAAACTTACGGTTGATGAATCTCCGATTGTTAGCGAGGTATAGTTTTGGTTCTTATAAAAACTGCGGTATCCAAAGGTTACGTTGCAGTTATTTCCAATTGTAAATGTTCTAAGACCGCCAAGCCAACTGAAAGAACTATCGGCAAAGGTAACCGTTGCGCCGTCGCCGATTTCGATTTTGCTAATGGAGTTCATCGCTCCCTTAAAATTCGTTCTTGCGAAGTTTACGTTTGCTCCTTTACCGATAATAAACTCCGTAACCGCCTTAGTGTTGTTGGTAAAGCAATCGTATGAGGTGGGGAAAAGCACCGTTGCGCCGTCAGCAATTACGACCGAGGTGAGTTTAGAGGTCGAGTTGAACGCGTCGGACTGCGGTAGCGTTCCGTCACCGAGTATAACCTGTAAAACGTAAGAGTTGCTACCAAACGAATCGGTTGCGAGGATTAAATCCTTCGTGAGTGAGAAGTCGTAAATTTCTACTGCGCGGGTGTTTGAAAATTGATAACCGACGTGGTTGAAACCAAACGGAACGATAATTTTACGAACACTGCTAATGCCGTATACAGTTCCGCCGTAAGTGAATTCCGCGTTGAGTCCTGTAATAGACGCTATTTGTGTTTCTTCATCAAAGGTTGATGTAAAAATCAACGAGGCAAGAAGCGAAATTTCCGTTCCGTCCTCTAAAACGACTGTCATCATAGCGCCCGCAGGGTCAAGACGGTAGTCAAACTCGGTGTAATATTCACAATTTGCGCAGTCGAGTCTTTTAGTGCCAAGCGACGTGTATGTTGCTTCAAGCGGATAAGTAGCGATAGACAAATCGTGTCCAGGCGCTACGGTAACGGTAACTGTGAACACCTCGGAGCATCTTTGACACGTATACGTTTTTGTTTCGTCCTGTGTGCAACCAAGAATTGTTGACGATACAAGGTCATCCTCGGTATATTCGTGTCCGAGAGGTTCGGTCGTTTGGTCTTCAAGACGGATAAACGAACCGCAAATAGAGCAAGAGTATCTTGTTCCGCCACCTATTAGACAGGTAGACTCAACAGTTACGCCCTCGTCTTCAAACGGGTGAGCGTTGTCAACCTTGAGAGCCTCGGAACGATAGTTTGAACCGTTGCGGAGCAACATAATCATCTCGCCCGAGCAAAAATATGCGGTTATTGCGTTGCTTGCTTGATAATACCAGTTCTTTCCGTCAATTACTCCGGCGGATGTGTTGGAGTTTGGGCTGTCGCTTCTAACGGCGAGAACGAGCGTTTTGTCGGTATTATCTACGTCTGTGGAAAGATCTGTTCCGGTTAGCGAATCGGTAAGAGCGTAAGCCCACTGTCCGTCGATAAGTTTTGTTTCAACTTGCTTAACGGATGAACCGCCCGCTTTAAAGTGAATGTCACTTGCGGAGTTTTTGGTAAAATAGAATTTAAAACTAATGCTTGATACACCTTGATCGACACGAACGCTCGTCATTTCTCCAAGGAAAACGAGAGTCAAAAGATTGTTCTTGTGCGAGGCGCTATCGTTGAACGAATGTTGAGATGCAAATTTAGTAAGCCCCTCGGGGAAAACGAGAACGTCGTTTTGAATTGCGCATCCACTCAAAAAGTGAGATGAACCTTCATTATTTGCGTTATTACCTATTTGAATGAGGTTTTCGGGCATATAGGGATCGAGATTTCCGTTCTCGTCAACGAAAGAAAACGTTCCGCATTTATAGAAAACAGTGTCCCCAATCACCTCAATACTGTCAGGCAAGCAAGCCTTTGAAAGTGTAGAATATTCCTTTAAAAAGTTAGTTTCAAGATGAGTAACACCGTCGGGAATGTAAATCGCCGTCATTGATGTCTTTAAGGTGTAGTCCGTTCCGTCAACGTTGACGGTAGTGTTAACACCCGTAAGTTTTAGGGAATAAGGATTGGTTTTCAAGTCGTAGGTAAATAAATCCTTGAACTTTACGGTAGCGTCAAATTCATTCGTTCCGTCGGTCAAGGTAATCTTGACGTCAAGATTTGTTAGCGCGTCGTCGCTAAGTTGAGTGTATTCGTGCTTTGCGCTTACGCTGATAGCAAGTAAACAGCACAAAACCGCCATCATAGCCACGATTAAAAGAAGCTTCTTCTTCATAGTTTTTCTCCTTTTTATTTAATTTTATTTTTGGTAGATTCTTCGCCATTTTCATTATAAACTATGACCAAAGGTCAAGGTCAAGACTTTTCTGAAAATTTTTATAAATAATTTGTAGAAGAGAGTTTAGAACAAATAAAACCCTATAAAATAAGCATAAGAAAAAGGCAGTCGAGTGACTGCCTTTTTCTTCTATACGTTTGGAATTTCGTATTCCTTAATAGTTTCGGGAAGAGCGACAGGAGTTACAACATTTGTAAGATTTACTGTGTGAAGCACTCATCAGTCTTTGTAACCTTGCTAACCACAGGTGCTTTTTCGCCAACTGTGTATTGCTTTTGAATTAATTGCATATCATCGCCGTCAAAGATGTAAGCGAAGATTGAAAGTT
>JAZNJK010000107.1:0-2061 GCA_045578005.1 Eubacteriales bacterium
TGTATATTGAACAGTAAAGCCTGCAGAGAGATTTGTTGCGTCACTTATAATGTAATTGTTTGTTGCGGGCTTTGGTGCACTAAGTCTTTCGATTGTCATAACGGTTGAATACTTGGAGTCATAATAATCCGAGCCAACCTCAGCGTTTGCACGAACTTGAACTTCGTATTTACCCACTTCAGCATATGCGTGAGCATAGAAGAATTGTGTTGCAGAAACTGTTTCTTTAGCGATTTGAACGCCATCCTTGATTACAAGCACTGTATATCCGTTTGCACCGTTTATTGCATCCCAAGTGAGGTTGTTGTTCGCCTGTCCGTCAAGTTCAAGATCGGAGTTCCATTTGAGTTCGGGCGCTTCAAGAAGATAAATCGACATAGCATCCGACCATACGGAGAAAAATTTACCCTCGTTCTTATACGGTTTAATTGAAATTTCTACGGTTGTGCCGGGAGCGATTTTATCGTATGCGCTCTCAGTTACGCCCATTGGTTGAACCACGCCGTTAAGTTTAACTTCATAACCCTCTGCGTTTTCTACTGCGTCCCAAGTAAGGATACCGTCCTCAACCTTTAGGTTAGATGCGGGTTTGAGATAATAGAAGGTTTCCTCGGTGGGCACGGAGTCAAATGTGCTTTCGTGGTCACCGATTGCTTTTACAGAAACTGTGAAATCGGCATTGTTTGCATCAAAGAGGTATTTATTGTCAGTTGCGGTTGTTTTGTTTCCGTTGATAATAACCTCATAGTCCTTACTGTTTCCAATCCAAGTAAGTGTTTCGCCGTCGTATTTGATGTCTGAGGGCGCTGTGTTTATGTAGATTTGCTTTTCTACACTCCAAGAGGAGTAATAAAGTGTTCCGTCACTCTCGTCACTTGGAACGACAGGGCGAACCTTTACTCTGCTGCTGCCTGGCTCGGGCTTATACTCGGTTAGGGTTGTGTCAGTTGGCAAAACATTGCCGTTTACGCTAAGGCGATACGCAGTAGCGCCTGCTACCTCCACCCAAGAGAGTGTTCCGTCGTCTGATACATTTATTTCCGATATTGTATCGAGCGGAATACATTGAAGAGATGAACTGTAATCGTCACCATCAACGATGGCGGTAACTGTCACCTCAAATTCTTCTCCCTTTGCATCATAGGTGTAAAGTGTGGTGTTTGCGCGCTTTTCTTCACCGCCATTAATTTGAACGGTATAATATTCAGCCTCTGCCACCTTGCTCCAGGTAATTCTTGAGCCGTCGTAGTCGATGTTTGTAGGATAATATGCTTCCTCATCATCGCCACAACCAACAAGTGCTACCATAGAAAGGGCAAGCAAGAGCGCTAATGCAAGCGCAAGTAGTGTGTGCTTTTTCATTTTTCTTCCTCCTAAAAATGTTTTTATCTAAATTGCTATAAACAATTTTGAACTATTTAATAGATTAATAAAGTGTTGTCATATCGGGATATTCGATTTCTACCCAGAAGTTTTTCCAGTAATTGTAGCCATCTGTATTATAAGCATTCGCGGATTTTGCCCATTTTGATATATATATGGATTCCGATGTTAATTCTAATGTTGTAGAATTTGTGCTTGTAGAGTAAACATTGCTTATTTCGTGATACAGTTCATATTCCCATATGTTATTTGCATCACTTGCCTCAGGCTTATTATACCAAGTCATGCAAGTGAAATTTTTTGTTTTATCACTGCTCATTGAATTTCTACCCTTTGAAGCCTCGTGATGTTCCGTTACTTTTATTATTCTCACTCCTGCGTTATACAAATGAGATAAATCAAGTTTATTAGTATAATCATTATTGTAACTGGTCGAAGGATCTATTTTAGGAGCAGTTCGAGCGTTAGATGTAAATCCGCTATTGTCTATAATGGTTATTTTTTCAACTTCTACTTTCCAATACTTTGCGGTTAATTCAATACTGTTTTCGGGCATTGAGGTTGAAGTATATTTTTCGTTACCTTGATACCAGCCTGCGAAGATGTAGCCCTCGCGTGAAGGTGTTGGAAGCTCGATTGCCTCGCCTACGGGTTTTGAAATGTCGGCAACATCTGTTC
>JAZNJK010000108.1:0-4307 GCA_045578005.1 Eubacteriales bacterium
GCCTTGGAATTACTGTTCCTGTTGCTCTCCACCTCGACCACGGCTCTTACGAGGGTGCTAAGGCTTGTATCAATGCAGGTTTTTCATCCGTTATGTTTGATGGTTCACACTATCCTATCGAAGAAAACATTGCTAAAACAAGCGAACTTGTTAATGCTTGTAATGTTCTCGGCCTTTCACTTGAGGCTGAGGTTGGTTCTATCGGTGGTGAGGAAGACGGTGTTGTTGGTGCTGGCGAATGTGCAGATCCTGATGAGTGCAAGATGATTGCAGATCTCGGTGTTACAATGCTCGCTGCAGGTATCGGTAACATTCACGGTAAGTATCCTGCTAACTGGACAGGTCTTAACTTCGATGTTCTCGCATCTATTAGTGAGAAGGTTGGCGATATGCCTCTCGTTCTCCATGGTGGAACAGGTATTCCTGAGGATATGATTAAGAAGGCTATTTCTCTTGGCGTTTCTAAAATCAATGTAAACACTGAATGCCAACTTTCATTCGCTGCTGCTACAAGAGCGTATGTTGAGGCTGGTAAGGACCTTCAAGGTAAGGGATTTGACCCAAGAAAACTTCTCGCTCCCGGTTTTGAGGCTATCAAGGCTACCGTTAAAGAGAAGATGGAACTCTTCGGCTCAGTTAACAAAGCCTAAATCGAGGCGGCTCGATACCCAAATACCGCGTTTATTTAAAAGTAACTGCTTCCATTTATGCGAAGCAGTTTTCTTTTTCACTATACTATAACGTTTCAAAAGATAAAAGGGAGTGATTTCCACTTCCTTTTTGATTTTTTCGCATTGGCGGTTGGCAAATATTTCACTATTGCAAATCGTTGCTATATATGGTAAAATATAATTAGATAAAAGAATGGGGGGATATTATGAGTAACAAGACAAAAAGCAAATTTTTATTTGTATTAAAACTGATTTTCGCGCTCATTTATATTGGAATGACAATTTGGCTCGCTTGGGGGCTTATTGATGTTGTAACTACTCCGAGCGAAAACACATCGCTAAGTGTAGCGCTTTACTTATCCTTTATAATTATAATTTTCGGTGTAATTGGCTATGCGATAGCGCTAATTCCCGCTATTATCGGTTTGATAGCTACGATTGTTCGGCGTGACAAGGGGAATTTTATATTTTTCGTATGTGCTATGCTTTTGCCTATTATAACCGAGGTTGCTTTTATCATCATCGGCAAAGCCCTCGCTTAGTCAAGAGCCACCGCGGGTGAAATTCGTGATTGATTGGCGTGTAATGCTACAAAATGATTTTAAAGGCATAAAAAAAGGAACTGATTTTCAGTTCCTTTTTTGTATTTAGTTTTCCTTTGATTCGGCAGGAACGAGGGCAACTACCTGTGCAAGAGTTATACTCTTGAAGGTTGTGTCACCGATTGTTACATCATTTCCTGTGTCCTTTTGAACGAACACTACACCGTCATCTGTGATAACATATGCGGTGATGATGAGGTCAAGTTTTGCACCTGTGTTTGCACCGAAGTTGATTGAGCAATCAAAACTTGAATACTGCTTTTCCATTTCAACCTGAAGGGCTTTATCGGAGTTTACCTTGTTATTTTCGTCAAGGAATGTCTTTTCTCCGAAGGAGTTTGCGTTGGCGATTATAATACCGTATTTAAGTGTGCCGATTAGTCTTTCGTAAAGGGTGAGCGAGGTGAGATTTACCTCATATCCACCATTGATTGCATTTTTATCAACGTTTGTGGAATAGCCCTTTGCTACGAATACGGGCTTAACTGTTTCTTCAGTTTTTACAGCACAGCCATCGTTTTGGCACTCTGCATAATAAAGGCCCTCAGCGGTGATGCCATTTGCGAAGGTGAGCGCCTCTGCCATTTTATGCTCGCTATATTCGGGAACAAGGACATAATCACAATTTGTTCTTTCGCAAGCTCTTTCTTTCAAGCAACTATCTACCTCTTCAAGGTCATGCTCATTGTTGTATAAAATCTCGCATATATTAGCGCCGGAAATTACATATCTACCCTCAGTATAATTAGATGGGTTAGCCTTATAATCATTGTACGAAACAATGCTAACAGCGCCAACTGCCTCCTTAACCTCTGCCAAATAATTCATATTTGTGCTTACAAAATAGAAATATTTTCCTATGCCATCAAAGGTATAGGTTTTATTCCCATCTACACACTCAACAAAATTTTCCTTAAATTCGGTTGCTGTTATAGAAGGAGAATCGCCCAAAAAGTATATATTTTTGAGACTTGTGCATCCTTCAAAATTAAGTCTTCCAAGGCTTGTGTTACTACCCAAAATATAGATGCTTTCAAGTTTGGAACAGCCCTCAAAGTTGTCAGTTCCCAAGCTTGTTACTGCCTCGGGAATAATTATTGATGATATTGCAGTGTTCCTAAACTTATAGTTATTGCCACCTTCAAATGTATAGTTTGGTCCTATCGGCAATCTAACAGTATGCAAATTTGAACAGTCTTTAAAATTTTGAGTGCCTCCAAAACCGCCCACAAGATTTGTGCAGACAGACATATCAACAAGTCTTAATGCTGTTTTGTGTTTAAAAAGTTCTGGACAATCCTTCAATGTTGCAGGATAATACATATACTGAATGTAATTTACATTGATATCACCAAGATATATCATATCAAATTCTCTTAGGTTGAGAACAACGATTTGTAAATTGTCATCAATGGTTGAATCATATTCGCCAGTTGTCTCATTATAAGTATGAATGTATATATCTTTTAACTGCGCCCATGTGCCTGTTGTGCTTACATATGTAACATATGTGTCGTGATTCTCGTTTGGTTCATTGCGGTTGTTTGGCACGGAGCTGTAAACATTGTTGCCATCTTGGTCAGTTCCACTAACGAACCAAATCAACGGATTATGCTCTTCATCATAAATTGGTAGCGTTGTTCCGTCGGCAAGGGTTGCCATTTCGCTATAATTTACTGCGCCAAATGCGGAAATTGCAAAAATCCACGCAAAAGCCAAGGCGATAAAAAATATGGTTATAAACTTTCTTTTCATTCTTTCTCTCCTTTGTAAGCTATATTTTAAAATTATACCTCATCTTTATGATATATCACTTTTATTAGACAATCACGACAAAACATATGTGAAGCATAGACATAATTTAGCTTTTTGCTATACTTGCATAAGCAATCATACTGCAAGTCAAGAAAGGAACAAGTATCATTTTTAAGGCAACGCTTTAAAATATCACCTTCATTATTATAATTACATTTAATATCTTTGTTTATTTTTAAGAAAAATCATATACAAAAGCATTGATAATACAAAAAAACTATGATATAATTATAGGACAAAATATAGTTTTTACGGAGATTTATATGCTATACCAAACACAGCACTCCATACTGCCTGACAAGGCGACGCTTGAGCATGGAAGCAACCTTAACTTTCCTAATCACATTCACAATAGCTTTGAAATAATAATAGCAACTGATGGAGAAATGGAAATAACCGTTCAGGGAATTAAATATACCATTTCGGGCAACGAATGTGTTTTGGTTTTTCCAAACCAACTTCATGAAATCAAAACTCCGAGCCACGCTGAGCATACTATTTTGATTTTTTCGCCCCAACTTGTTAAGACATTTGGCAACAGGTTTGAAAATTTTGTGCCGAAAAATAACAAGTTTTATTTGAACGACTTTTATATTGACAAAATTTCAAGATTTGACAACAAAAAAAGCCTATTAGAATTAAAGGGGCTTTTATATTCAATTTGCGGTGAATTTGATAAAAACGCGGAATACACGAAGTTCAAGGGTGATGATCAAAATCTGCTACTTAAAATTTTTAATTTCGTTGCCGAAAACTACAAGGGGAAATGCACTCTTTACGAGCTTGCAAGGAGAACTAACTATAGCTATGTATACTTATCCAAGCATTTTTCAAAAAACACTGGAATTAGTTATACCGAGTATGTTTGTCGTTTCCGCATAAATGAAGCGTGCTATCTTTTGACAAGCACAAGCAACACCGTACTTGATATTGCTTATGAATGCGGTTTTGATTGTCTTAGAAGCTTTAATAGAAGCTTTAAATCAATAACAGGTATTTCTCCAAGTGAATATAGAAAGCAAAAGATAAGCCGAAATAAAAACGCACTCGTTTGAGTGCGTTTTTTGCTTGTTAGTTTTCCTTTGATTCGACAGGAACGAGGGCAACTACCTGTGCAAGAGTTACGCTCTTGAAGGTTGTGTCACCGATTGTTACATCGTTTCCTGTATCCTTTTGAACGAATACTACACCGTCATCTGTGATAACATATGCGGTGATG
>JAZNJK010000109.1:0-8353 GCA_045578005.1 Eubacteriales bacterium
GCACTGACGCAAGAAGATGGGAAGACTATAAAGAATACGATAGATCCTCTCGCACCACATTTTGGAGTGAGGATTATGGCGTTGATAACAAGCAAACCGTTTCAAAGGTAGTTGTTAATGCAGGAAAACTCGTTGGCGAAACTATCGAAGTTCTTGTTTGCCGTAGTTATATGGCGGATAAGGTCGTTGATAAGAAAGACCCCGCAACAGGCGAGGTTATGAAGGACGGCGACGGCAATCCTATCAAGGAAACTATCCAAGAGGCAAAGAGTGAGTGGATCAGCCTTGGCGTTAAGGAAATTGACGCATCATTTGGCGGTTCATTCGAATTTGTTCCAACTGTAAAAGACCCCGACGGTGTTGAAAGCGCAGGTAGCATAACCGATGTAGTTATGTTAAGAGTTGAGGTTGACAACTATGGTATTGATGAAAACAAAGATAAACACTCAATCACATCTGTTGTAGCAACTCTCGGTAGCGGAAGTGTTACTTACGACGATCTCGAATGGAGAGAAAGACAAAAGGTTTATGCTTTGTATGAGTTCCCACAAGAGCAATATATCGCTTATATTGACATCGTATGTAACAAAGACGCGGGAAGAATTATGTCACTCCAATTCTGGATTGAAGATTCAGGTTACGAAAAGGGCGGATATTGGGAAGAATATACAAGAATTGAAGTTCTTGAAACATCATCTCAAACAGGTATTGCAACATTTACAGTCGATGTAGGTGACTATTACAGCAAGTTCCGTCTTGAAATCGTAAAAGAACCCGCAATCTTCGGTGCTTATATCTATGATATAACTCCGTTCACCGTTGCGGAAGTGGCAAAGGATCTTCCAAAGGGTTCAGAGTGTCTACACAAGTTTGCACAGGCTGAGGCATCAAAGGTTGTTGCCCCAACATGCCAAAGTGCAGGATATTCAATCTTTAAGTGCGTAAGTTGCGACCTTACATGGAAAACTGACGCAACAGATATTGCCGACCACCTTTGGGGTATTCAGGTTCCAAAGACCGAAGGAACAACAACCTATAAGCTTCGTGAGTGCCAGAACCAGGGCTGCTCAGCTACCGTAAAGGTAGAATATGCAGTAACCGTTGGTAGCGAAACCATCAAAGCGCCTACTGTAACAAAGTATTATCATAATGCCGCAGGTGCGTGGTCAATGGTATTTGACGATGGTAACTATACCGCATCATATGAATGGATCACTCCCGAACTCGTTAAGAGACATATGAAGGCGACAGCAGGTCTTACTGACCAATATTCAAGTTCACTTATTCCCGAATGGTCAGCATGGATTGCGACAGGCGCTTGGGATGTAGCATCTCACTCACTTAACCACGGTGGTGGATTTAGTGACGGTCAAATTGATGAGGCTACAATGGCTAAGGAAGTTGATGAGGCGCACTATAAATTTATGAGTTACTTCCCAGGACAAAGAATTCTTGGATTTGTAACACCAAACGGTGCGACAAGTGACTCAATGGCTAATTATATTAACGACCTTATGGCAGCAGGACGACCTGGTGGACAGGACGGAGAAATGACTGACCCAGATAAACTCAAAACAAGAGAGAACTGGGGAAGACTCGGATGCTTCGTTTCTTATACCGCAACAACAGGCGACAACTATAAGGCAGCGATTGATAAACTTGCTTCGGGCGGACTCTGGACCGTTGAGTGTCACCACGACCTTAGCGTTTCACAGGCAACACCTCAATTCTCAACCGACATCAATGCAGTTCTTGTAAAACTTGATTATCTCATTGAAAAGAATGTATGGTGCGGTTCATTTACCGAGGCAACTCAGTATCTAAGAGAAAGCCACAAGGCTCAAATCGTTGATATGACCACAACCGGCACAAGCATTTCGTTCGAAGTTAAGGACGGACTCGATGACATTATGTTCATTCATCCACTTACATTCGAAATGAAACTTCCAAGCGGTTGGAACAGTGTAACAGTAACACAAAACGGCGTTGAAATCCCCGTTGTAGCAAACGGCGAATACAAGCCAAATATGGCTCTTGATATGGCATGCACAATCAAGAACGGAACTCTCTACTTCGATGCAGTTCCCGACGCAGGTGTTGTTACAATCACTAAAAACTAATAATAAAAAGACTCTTGCTTTGGCGAGAGTCTTTTTTAATGCGGAGTTTGGAATGAATTGTGCCTTTGGCACATGAATTGGCTAACGCCATGAATTGTTCGCAAGCGAACATGAATTGACCTACGGTCATGAATTGGCTAACGCCATGAAGAATATTGCGAGTGCTTAAATCAATTTCATAGAAATTGCATATCATCAACGCTTGCGGTGCATATCACCGAGGCGGAGCCTTGTATATCATCACGGCTTGCCGTGTATAATTTGCGACCCGAGGCACTCGGGCGGAATGAAAATAAACAAAATTTAGGAGGTTTGACAAATCGTGACCTTTAACATTAATCACCCAATAATCTTCGTGCTTGTCGGTGTAATAATTTGCACCGTGCTTGCACAATCGTTCTATTTCCTTATTCGGGCATACAAGCGTGCGGTCGTTAAGGGAATGGACAAAAAATTACTTAAAAAGACTATTATTTCATCGGCTATTTTCACAATTGCACCTGCTATTTCTATTTTAGTTGGCGTAATTTCACTTTCAAAGTCACTCGGTGTGGCACTTCCTTGGCTACGCCTTTCCGTAATCGGCTCTCTTTCTTATGAAATGATTGCTGCGCGTAATGCTCTTGCGGGATTTGGTGCAAACCTTAACACCATTATCACCGATGCGAATGTTTTCGTAACTGTTGCATGGGTTATGACTATCGGTATTATGCTCGGTCTTGTGCTTACTCCTGTTCTTACAAAGAAAGTTCAAAACGGAATGATTAAACTCGAAAAGAGTGACGCAAAGTGGCGTGAAATCTTTAACAACGCAATGTTCCTCGGTATGATTTCCGCTTTCCTTGGTTTCGTATTTTGCGATGTTTCTCGCCTATGGCTTAGCGAAAACGGAATTTTCACCGCTATGGAGAAAAACGACCTTGGCGAAAAAGTGCCTGTTCAATACACATCAACATCAGGTCTTGTTCCTGTTTGCGTAATGGTTGTCAGCGCACTCGTTATGGCTCTTTGTGGTATACTTATGAAGAAACTCAAATGGAAATGGCTCAACGACTACGCACTTCCTATTTCTATGGTGCTTGGTATGGCGAGTGCAATTCCGCTTACCGCTTGGCTTGGAGGTAAAGTAGCATGATGAAAGAAAAGAAACAACTCTCATATCTTGAAAGCGTTCATAGAGATGGAAAAATTTGGGGTTTTACTCTTCTTGCCCTCATCTTCCTTTTCCCTCTTGCTCTTTGCTTAATTTTTAGTGCAGTTCCCAATTGGAGCGCGCTCGGTGCAGGACTTCTTGCAACTGTTCCTATGTATTGGGCGGTTGGTCTTATTGAAGTATTTACCTATGTCCCTATGCTCGGTGCAGGTGGAACATACCTCTCGTTTGTAACAGGTAATATTTCAAACCTCAAACTCCCCGTTGCCCTTGACGCTATGGAAAAAGCCGATGTTAAATCAAACTCGGAAGAGGGCGAAATCATTTCTACAATTTCAATTGCAACTTCAAGCATCGTAACAACACTTATCGTTATTCTTGGTGTTATTATGATTGTTCCACTAACTCCACTACTCTCAAATCCTGTGCTTGACCCTGCATTTACTCAAATGCTCCCTGCACTCTTTGGCGGTCTTGGTGTTGTGTTCGTATCTAAAAATGTTAAACTTGCAATAGCGCCTATTATTCTTATGCTCATTCTCTTTATCTTTGTTCCTGCGCTTAACTCGGGAACAGTTGGAATTATGGTTCCTGTCGGCGTTATCTTCACTATCATCGTCGCAAGAATTATGTATAAGAAGGGACTACTTTAATGCTCAAATGAGCATTAAAGTAATGAATTGCAACAAAGTTGCATGAATTGACACTTCGTGTCATGAATTGTCAGTAAACTGACATAAGTTGCCGTTGGCATTTGCAAAAACAATTTATTTCGTATTCGATTTCTTTTTGTCCTACTTTTTCTTTCTCCAAAGAAAAAGTAGGAATTAATAAGGAGAAACTATGTCCGATTTTATAATCAAAGACGGGATTTTAAAAAAATACACAGGCAAAGACGAAATTATCGTTATCCCCGATGAGGTATGCGTAATTGACGATAACGCATTTATGTTTTGCGATGATATTAAAAAGGTAACCGTTTCAAAAAATGTAACTAAAATCGGCTACCGCGCGTTTCTTTCCTGTGATTCACTTGAAAAAATTTTAATTCCCAAAACTGTTTTGTGGATTGGTGCAGATGCGCTTTCATCTTGCCCAAATCTCACAATTTATACAGAAAGGGGCGCATTTGCCGAAAGGTTTGCACAGCCCTACTCTATCCCTGTCGAATATATTGACTAAAAAATTCAAAAGGAGCAATCATGCCATTCGTTTTATATTCTCTTTTAGCGCTTGTAGTTTTGTTTTTTGCGGTTGTCATTATCCGCACACTTGCCTTTAAGCCAAAAAAATCCGTTTTGGAAACGAAAACCGACACGGATTTTGATAAGGACAGGGCGAGCGAGTGCCTAAAAGAACTCGTTAAATTTAAAACTATATCCTATCGTGACTCATCGCTTGAAGATGATAGCGAATTTGAAGGGCTAATTTGCGCACTTCCCTCACTTTATCCAAATGTGTTTGAAAAGTGCGAATTTTTACGCCTACCTAACCGTGCATTACTTTTCAAATGGTCAGGCGACGGTGAGCCGCCGCTGGCGAATTCCGACGACAGTCATTCCGAATTCCGCACTCCGAATTCCGCATTTGACGACAGTCATGAAGCGGTTGTTTTCATGGCTCACTACGATGTTGTGCCTGTAAGCGAAAGCGACTGGGAAAAACCGCCTTTTGACGGAATTATCGAGGACGGTGTGCTTTGGGGTCGTGGAACACTTGATACCAAGGTGACAATGAATGCATCGCTTTTTGCGGTTGATACTCTAATTGCAAGGGGCTACACACCAAAGCGTGATATTTACCTTGCCTTCTCGGGAAACGAGGAAATAAACGGTCAGGGTGCGCCTACAATCATTGATTACTTCGAGAAAAACAATATTAAAATAGGTCTTGTGCTTGACGAGGGCGGTGCAGTATGTGAAAATGTGTTCCCCGGTGTCAAAGCGCCTTGCGGTATGATTGGAATTGCCGAAAAGGGTATGCTTGACCTTGAATATAAGATAAAATCAAACGGTGGTCACGCATCATCGCCAAAACCTCGCTCAACTGTCGGACACCTTGCCGATGCGTGTCACGAGATTGAAACTCACCCATTTAAGATGAAAATGAGCGACCCTGTATCAAGAATGTTCAACACTCTTGGCAGACACTCCACCTTCCTTTATAGAATGATTTTCGCCAACTGGTGGGCGTTTGGTTGGGTTGTAAACCTTCTTGGCAAAAAGACGGGCGGTGAACTCAATGCGCTCATTCGCACAACTGTTGCATTTACTCAAATGAAGGGTTCAAGTGCATCAAATGTTATGCCACCTGAGGCAAGTATGGTATCAAACATTCGCCTCAATCCAAACGACACGATTGACGGTGCGGTTGAAAATATTAGAAAAACTATTAAAAACGATGATATTGAACTAAACATCTTACACGGTGTTAATCCAAGTAGAATTTCACGAGTTGACTGCGATGAATATCTTGCCGTTGAAAAGGCGGTTGCAAGCACTTGGAAGGGCGCAATCGTGACACCTTATCTAATGGTTCAATGCTCCGACTCTCGCCACTACGGAAGAATTAGCGATAAAGTTTACCGCTTCTCCGCTATGGATATGACCCTTGCCGAAAGACGCAGTGTCCACGGCAACAACGAAAAAATTCGCCTCTCTTCGATTGCAAAATCGTGCGAATTCTATCTCAATCTTATTCAAAACATTAAATAACAGGGCTATGTCGCAATAAAGAGTTGATAAAAAACAAAACTCGTGTTGGGGCATAATCTAAGCAACAAAAAGGGCGGTTTATAGACACATATTCGCCCTTTTTATAAAATTTTTCCAAAGGATTTACTTATGAGAAAAAAATTAATTCTTCTCGCTCTTGCGCTTTTTGTCCTTTGTGTTCTTCTCTCCTCGTGCGGAAAAATAACGGTCAGTGTCGAATATTTATCAGGCGAGGGCGGCTACATTGGCGGTTCTCCCACTCAATCAAAGGAGTGTAAAGAGGGAGAAAGTGTTTCATTCTCCCTTGTCAGTGCCGAGGCAAGCGACGGATACCGCTTCATCGGTTGGAGTGACGGAAAAACCGACAAATATCGCATCGACACATTGAGCGAAAGTGCATCGTTTACCGCACTTTTTGAGAAAATAAGTTACTCTACCGTTACATACGAGGCGGAAATTGGCGGATTTATTGAAGGAACGCCCATTCAAACACTTGAAACGGGCGAAACGACCCTTTCGGTTACCGCAACTCCCGAATACGGTTACCGCTTTATTTCTTGGAGTGATGGAAAAACCGAGCCGACAAGGAGCGATATTGCCGATAGCGACAAGACAATTTATGCGACATTTTCAAACAAGATAACACTAAACTACCTCGCAGGTGAGGGCGGAACGGTGCTTGGAAGTGCGACACAGGAAATAGCATTTGGTCAAACGGCAAGTGTTGTCCGTGCAATTCCCGCAAGCGGATACCGATTTGTCAAATGGAGTGACGGAAATACGAGTGTTAGCCGACGTGATGAGGCGACAAGCGATATTGAAGTGACCGCAATTTTCCAAAAATACCATCTTGTCAGTTTCACCTGTGATGGGACAAGAGGTAAAATCATAGGAACAGCCATGCAAGAGGTTGACGCGGGGACAAACTCCCTTCCCGTTATGGCAAACCCAAGCGAAGGATTTGTTTTCCTATGTTGGTCAAACGGCTCGACTAACCCCGTCATTTCGGTAAAACCCGAACAAAACGAATACCTCACGGCATATTTTACCTATGCAGGTAGCGGTCTTTCGGTAATTGCCATTGACACCTCGACAGGCGCTGATGTCACATCAAAGGACTTTTATATAGATTGCAAGGTCACCGCCTACGACTCAATGGGCGCATACCATATGACCGAGCAAAGCGCACAAATCCGTGGTAGAGGTAACTCAACATGGACACAGGGCTTCCCCAAAAAGCCATACAAGATAAAACTTGACACAAAACAAAACATTTTCGGCTTTGGCAAAGCAAAGGATTGGGTTTTACTTGCCGATTATATTGACAGGTCGCTACTTCGCAACAATATGGCATACACCGTTGCGGGAATGTTCTCAAAACTTGAAGCCTCGCCCGACTGTCGCAGTGTTGAAGTGTATCTCAACGGACAGTATCATGGTGTGTATCTTCTTTGTGAACAAGTAGAGGTTAACAAACACAGGGTCGAGGTTGAACAAAGCGTCGCTTACCTTGACACAGGCTACCTTGTCGAATTTGACGGTTGGTCATATCAAACTCCCGAAACGGAGATTATCGTGCCTGACCAGTTTAAATCAAATAGAGGCTACTCCGTTAAATTCCCAAATGATGAGGGACTTACCGAGGAGCATAAGGAATTTATAAAGAACTACCTTATCGACTGTATGAGCGCCATTCGTGGAAATGACTACGAAAAGGTTAAGGAACTTATTGATGTTCAGTCATTTGCACAGGCGTATATCGTTTTTGATGTGTTTAAATGTGCCGATACGGACTATTCAAGCCTTTACTTCTATAAAGACGCAGGCGGAAAACTCGAATGCGGACCCGTGTGGGATTTCGATATGGCACTCGGTAATGTTGAACATAAAGGAAACGGCAAATTTGCCGACCCCGAAACGCTTTGGACTAAGGACAACTGCCCGTGGTTTAACGCACTTTTAAAGCACGATGAATTTAAGGCGCTTGTCGGTAAGGAACTCCACGAAAACGAACAAATGATTCGCTCTACCGTTGCCGAAATTGTCGGGTACGCAACCGAGCATAGCGCATCTTACGAGAAAAACTTTGAAAAATGGCAAAACCTCGGCGTTGATACATGGACCTCTCCGTCCTATATCACCGCAATCACCACTTGGAAAGGTCAACTCGACTTCGCCATAAACTACTTCGAAGACTCTCTTGACTTTATGTTAGAGTATTATCCCGATGCTACGCAGTAACAAATGCGGATAAGTGACAGTCCAAGAACACGAGCCGTGGCGAAGTGCGATTGGGTATTGGAACTTATGCACGCGACCGAAGGGAGTCGCAATGAGGAATGAATTGTCACTTTGTGACATGAATT
>JAZNJK010000110.1:0-8093 GCA_045578005.1 Eubacteriales bacterium
GCAAGCGGAAAGAACGCTTACATCATCACCTGTGTAGATGAACAAAATGTTCTTTGAGTTGTCTGTAAGGGTATCGGAAATTGATGTTAATGTATCGGGTAGATACATTTGTGTAAGGTCACTGCAGTTACCAAATGCGTCGCCAAGAGTTATTAATCCTTTTGGAAGTTTGATGCTCTTCAATTTGGTACAAGATTTAAATGCGTTATCAGGAATAGCAGTCACTTGACAGTTTTCAAGGTTTTCAACACTTGTAAGTGCATAAAGTTGTCCAAATGCGTATGAACCGATTGTTGTTACGGTTGATGGAATGTATATTGCGCCAAGTTTTCTGGAATCGTGGAAAGCATAGTCCCCGATAGTTTGAAGTTGTGATGTTGGGTTGATGGTAATTGATCCACCATTCTTAAACGCGGACTGGAATGCACTTTTTTCAATTGTAGTAACGGTATCAGGCAAGGTGAACACGAGGGTCGCTGTATCTTGGAATGCACTTTGTCCGATTGTTGTTAGTTGTGTGCATTCAGATAGGTTTTCGATAACAACCTTTTTGCATCCCCGAAACATGCTTTTTGCAATTTTTGTAATGTTGGTTGGTAATGTAACACTCTCCAAGGCTGAACAACCCGAAAACATTGAAGGTCCAAAGTTTGGATTTGCTTTTTCAAGATTAGCAATTTGCAATTTGGTGCTTCCTTTAAACATATCAGATGAGTTTGAGAGGTCGATTGGGTGGTTAAATCTAACCTCTACCAAATATGATTGACTTCTCATATAGCATACATCATTTTTTGCCGATGTTACATCACTTGGGAATTCGAAACGGACGATGTTGTTAAGCTTCTTTGAACCACCGCTTCCGCTTATTGCAAAAGCATCGTAATATTCGGTATTTTCGGCAGTATTAAAATCTCTTATTGCTTGAACAAGGGCGGTTGTATCCAAATTGAATATACCATTACTTGCTTCTAAAACTACATATGATGATGGGAAAACATAGTAGTTTGTGCCGTTATCGGTTAGGATACAAAGTGAGGTTGTATCTTTACCGTCATCACTAATCTTTGTTAGTGTGGACAAATACTGTCTTGCGTTATCAAGACCTGGGTCTGCGTTTAGTTTAATGATTGTGCCGTGTTCTGCACTTTCGGTTTTGGAAACGACAATTTCCTCGGCAAAAGCGGAGATAGCAAGTGCAAAAACAAGTGCAACTACCATTAGGCTAATTAAAAAAATCTTTTTCTTCATGGTTTTCTCCTTTACTGGGTCGATAGGCTCGACACCCATCATAAAATATTTATAGGTATATATTACTATATAATATTCAAAATGTCAAGACAAATTGCACAAAAAACAGCGCCCCCCCCCCAATTTTTGTGCAAATTGCACAAAAATCACAAAGCAAAAAGGCCTTGCGTTTTGCAAAGCCTTTCTTAGTTATTTGATTAGTTTTCCTTTGATTCGGCAGGAACAAGGGCAACTACCTGTGCAAGGGTTACGCTCTTGAAGCTCTCGCCACCTATCGTTACATCGTCGCCTGTTGAGGATTGGATATAGGTTACTGTATCGCCCTCAATTACATATGCGCAGATTACAAGGTCAAGGTCTATGCCTGTGTTTGTGCCGAAATTGATTTCGCAGTCAAAGTTTGAATACTGCTTATCCATTTCAACCTGAATGGACTTTTCGGTATTTACCTTATTTTCACCGTTAAAGAAGCTATTTGCGCCGAATGCGTTTGCGTTGGCGATTACAATACCATATTCAAGTGTGCCGATAAATCTTTCATAAAGGGCAAGGGAGTAAAGGTCTACGCTATATCCGCCGTTGATTGCGTTCTTATCGGGGTTTGTTGAGTAGCCTTTTGCTGTGAATACAGGCTTTGTGTCAACATCGGCATCAATTGCTGTGCAGTTTTCATTTGTGCAATCGCACATATATTTTCCGCTTTCAAAAACTGATGAAACGGTAAAGGACTCAACACGATTATGGTCTTCGAACGGTTTGAAGTTTTCGCCAGTTCTACCGCATCTATCACAAGTTGTTCCCTTTGTGCAGTCGAGTGCGTCCGCATCGTTGTCGTATCCGTAATAGAATGCGTCACAGTGGTTGTAGTTATAGACGATGTAGTTTTTGCTTGTATCTCTTGTATCGGCATTAAACTCGCTATAATCTACCCACACGGCATTAAGGAGTGCAGGGTTGTTATTTTGATGAATTGTAAAGCCGTCTTTAACGCCCGAATAATAGTAGATAACACCGCTTTGCTTTGTTCTATTTACCATACCTTCCGAAATTGAGGTAATGCCCTTTGGAATATACATTACATCATAGGACCAATACTCAAAGTTGTAACTACCTGTAATGCTTGAAAGTTTTCCAGAAAGGTAAATTGTAACTCCGCTTGCTGCTCCGTTTGCGGGAACAAAGGCATGGTCACCGATTGTGGTAACATCATTTGGAATTCTAATTTCGGTTAATGTTGATTTATGGTTGAAATACGCATAAGCGCCGATTGATGTGATGTTTTTCGGGAAATTAATCTCGGTTAGAGGGCATAGATTGAACATTTTGTATGGAACGCTGTCGATTTTATCACAAAGTTCAAAACCCGTAACAGTTGCAAGCGATTTGCATCCGTTAAACACGCCATTACCAAGAGTGGAAAAAGTCTTCACAAATGGTGTAAAATCAAATGATGTTATTTTTGAGTTTTCAAAACAATATTCACCAATTTCAGTAAGTTTTGTGCATTTTGATACATCAATGCTTTCAAGTTTTGGGCATGATTCAAATACATGATTTTTAAGTTTTGTAAGGGTTGAAGGAAGTGTTATGCTCTCTATATTTGGGCATTTTCCAAATGCGCGCTCTCCCAACACAGTAAGTCCCTCATTAAAGGTAACAGAGGCGATTTTTGTTCCGAAGAAACAATAACGCGGAACACTTGTAATGTTCGCAGGGATAACGAGGTCAAATCCCTCTCCCCATAGAGTGCCATTAAGCATTAGTTCTCCAAGTTCTTGCACCCTTGACATAAAGCCTTCCATACCGTTGATTGTTACAAGTTTCGAGCATCTATTAAATACATATCCGCCCATTCTTGTAAGGCTTGAAGGAAGGGTTACTTCAACGATTTTTGTAGCATCCTCAAAAGCATATGCTCCACCGTTGTAATTTGTGTTGATTGCCACAATTCCCTCAGGGATTTCCATACGGACAATTCTAAGTCTTAAATCACGCGCTCCGTCGGAAACGCCGAGGACAGCATTAACTCCGTCATTTTTCTTCCATGTGAAGTAAGAGTTGTCTTCAAGAATGTAGTATGAGGGGAATGTGTAGAATGTGCCATCGGGTGCTTCAATTACAACTTTTGAAGTTGAATCAATAACACTTGGGACGGTAACTCCCTCTACTTCTGTTATTGTGCCGTATTCATTAGTTTGCGCACCCTCACCCTCAGCACTGACACTGATGGCGAAAAGACACATAACGAACATAAGCACAAATGCAAATGTTAGAAATTTTTTCATTATCAAATTCTCCTATTAAATATAATTCCGTAGCCTTATTTTACCATGCGCGTATTAAATTGTCAATAGTTTTGATAAAAAGCGCCTGTTCGACCTACAAAAATTAGGCTAAACAAGCGCTTTCTTTTAACTTTTATTCTTCGATAAGTGACTCATATGCTTTGAAAACCGCTTTGATGATTTTTTCATCATCTTCGGTTTCGATGTCGTCCTTACCGTCTTGCTCCTCGGTGTAAACACGGAAAACAAGACCTTCTCCCTCTTCAACGCCCTCTACCTTATCTTTCGGTTCGAGGATTGTATAAATTCTTGGCTCATCACCTACGGTATATGGAATTATAATTCCGTAATTATAGAATTTTGTTTCCTTTCCGCTATCGTCAACGAGGGTGATTTCATCAATCGAGTCGTCCATTAAGATGTCGATGATTGCGAGTTCTTCGTTTTGATTTTCTGCCATTTTATTTCTCCTTTAAGTGTGGGCTTAATACATTCCGCCCATACCACCGCCACCTACTGGTGGGTTGGGGTTTTCTTCTTTCTTATCGGCTACGATTGCCTCGGTTGTAAGCACGGTTGAAGCAACGCTTGCGGCGTTTTGAAGTGCGCTCCTTGTTACCTTTGTTGGATCAACAATTCCCGCTTCCATCATATCGCAATAAACCTCATTATAAGCATCAAAGCCGTATCCGACCTTACCGCTGTTTTTAACTTTATCTACGATAACCGAGCCGTCAAAACCTGCATTTTCGGAGATTTGACGAAGTGGCTCTTCAAGTGCTTTAAGGATTATCTTAACGCCTGTCTTTTCATCGCCATCAACTTTATCAACAAGGTCTTTAACCTTTTCGATAACATTGATATACGCAGTTCCGCCACCTGCTACAATTCCCTCTTCAACCGCTGCGCGTGTTGCGTTGAGTGCGTCCTCAATGCGAAGTTTCTTTTCCTTCATTTCAGTTTCGGTAGGTGCGCCAACCTTAATTACGGCAACACCGCCTGAGAGTTTTGCAAGTCTTTCTTGAAGTTTTTCTCTATCAAAATCGCTTTCGGTGATTTCAATAGCGGTCTTGATTTGTGCAATTCTTGCCTTGATTGCGCTCTCATCGCCCTTACCACCGACAATTGTTGTGTTTTCCTTATTTACGATGATTTGTCTTGCGTAACCGAGCAGTTCAACACTTGCGTCTTTGAGTTCATATCCAAGTTCCTCGGTGATAACCTCACCGCCTGTTAGGATTGCGATGTCGCGGAGCATTTCCTTTCTTCTATCGCCAAAACCGGGGGCTTTAACCGCTACTACGGTAAATGCGCCTCTCAACTTATTAAGAACGAGAGTTGTAAGTGCCTCGCCCTCGATATCCTCGGCAACGATGAGAAGTTTTCTTCCCATTTGAACGATTTGTTCAAGGATTGGAAGAATTTCTTGGAAGTTTGAAATTTTCTTATCTGTTACAAGAACAAGTGCGTCATCAAGCACGGCTTCCATTTTGTCCATATCGGTAGCCATATATGCACTGAGGTATCCACGGTCAAATTGCATGCCCTCAACAACTTCGCAGTATGTTTCAGTTGTCTTTGACTCCTCAACGGTGATAACACCGTCGGCAGTTACCTTTTCCATAGCATCAGAGATGAGTTCACCAATCGAGGCATCGCCTGCGGAAACTGTTCCAACTCTTGTGATATCTTCTTTGCCATTTACCTTTTTCGAGTTTGCTTTAAGAGCATCAACTGCTACCTCAACTGCCTTTGCAATTCCTTTGCGAAGAACGATTGGGTTTGCTCCTGCGGTGACATTCTTCATTCCCTCACGAATGATTGCTTGGGTAAGAAGGGTTGCGGTTGTTGTTCCGTCACCTGCTGCGTCATTTGTTCTTGATGCAACCTCACGAACGAGTTGTGCGCCCATATTTTCACATGCGTCTTCAAGTTCGATTTCCTTTGCTATGGTAACGCCGTCGTTTGTGATGAGCGGTGCGCCATATTTTTTATCAAGAACTACATTTCTTCCCTTTGGGCCGAGTGTAATTTTAACTGTGTTTGCAAGTTTATCAACGCCCCTTAACATTGCGTTTCTTGCATCTATTCCGTAAAGAATTTCCTTTGCCATATTATTTCTCCTTATTCAACGATAGCGAGGATTTCGTCTTCCTTAACTATGATGTAGTCGCATCCGTCAAGTTTAACCTCTGTTCCGCTATATTTACTGATAATTACCTTATCTCCAACCTTAACTGTCATTGGAATTAGTTTTCCATCGCAAACAAGACCATCGCCTACTGCGATAACCTCGGCAGTTTGCGGTTTTTCCTTTGCGCTTCCTGTCAAGATGATACCACTTTTTGTTGTTTGTTCAGCCTCAACATTTTTGAGGACTACTCTGTTTGATAACGGTTTTATTGTCATTTTATTCACCTCCGATTTAGCACTCATTTGGCAAGAGTGCCAACATGTTATATTCTATATCTATAAGATAGGAAAATCAAGTGTTAATAAGCATTGTTCACAAATTGTTAACATTTAACTTGTATTTCCGTTTTTCCGCCCTCACATAGAATATTGCCGTTACATTTAGAATATATTTCACTTGGTGGTGATTTTATGCTTGATAGACTAAATTTTATGCTTTGCGGATACATTCTCCCCTCTTTTATTCTTGGAGTTGGAGTATTTTTCCTTATAAAAACGAGATTTTTCTTCATTGTTCACCCTGTGAGATTTTTCCGCTCGGTTCTTTCGTCCTCGGGTGGATTTTATGCGTTATGTGTCGCGCTTTCAGGCACTCTTGGGGTTGGAAACATTGTTGGAGTTGCCTCGGCTTTAATGATGGGCGGGGCGGGAGCGGTGTTTTGGATGGTGGCAAGCGCACTTGTCGCTATGGGAGTAAAATATGCCGAGGCATATCTTGCCGTGCGTCACAGGAAAGAGAGAAACGGAAGTTTTTACGGCGGTGCGCCATACTACATTTATGACGCTTGTGCATCACATAGAAAAGGGCGAGTGTTTGGTGTGGGGTTTGCGATACTTTGCGTTTTAAATTCTCTCACAACAGGAAACCTTGTTCAAGTGGGGGCAAGTAGCGCTTTTCTTACACAGGGTTCGTTATTTTTGGGGATTTTCATAGCATTTGCGGTCTTTCTTGTAATCAAGGGTGGAACTCGGCGAATGCAAGTTACAAGTGCCATTTTAATCCCCGTTTTATCGCTTTTATACATCGGTATATCGTTATTCATCATTTTTTCTAATTTTAGTGCGACCTGTATTGCTATTTCAAGGATTTTTAGCGAGGCTTTTGCGATAAAAAGTGCCGTATCGGGTGCTTGCGGATACGGAATTTCAAGGGCGCTACGGTTTGGTGTTTCAAGGGGATTGCTTTCAAACGAGGCAGGGTGCGGAACTTCACCGACGGCACACGCATCGTCATCGTTATCTCCTCATGCACAGGGTTGTCTTGGCGTTTTCGAGGTGATTTGGGACACGGTTATTCTATGCCCTCTTACCGCTATTGTCATTTTGATTTCACCATGTAACAGTGAAAATGCAATGGGGCTTGTTTTGTCCTCATTCGGTCATTTTTTAGGTGATTTTGGCAGTGCATTTATCGTTTTTTCCTGTGTTTTATTCGCTATTGCAACGATTTGTTGTCAATACTACTATGGACGTGTCTCTCTTGAATTCATTTCGACAAAAAAGCGGTATCTGTGTTTGTATTCCGTCATTTTCTTCGCCGTTTGTGTCCTTTCTCCACTTATTTCAAACAACACAATTTGGCAAATTTGCGACCTTAATATCGCATTTTTGGCGGTGTTCAATCTCATCTTTTTGACGTTCTTATCAAAAGAAGTCGTCATTTGATGTCTGCGTGTTTGGTTTTTGGGATTTTTTAGGGAATTTTGATGTTTTTCTTTCCGACAAAGAACGATATTTTTCGCACTATGTTATGTGAACAAAAACTGAATTTTTTCGTTTCAAATGTGATTTTTTCGGAAAATTATTGACTAATATATAAAATAGTGGTAGAATTATTAAACTTATTATATAATCAAAGGAAAGGAAAATATAAAGTTATGCTTAAGTTAACCGACATAATCAAAGATTACTCTACCGGTGACACTTCTGTCCATGCGTTAAAAGGTGTTAATCTTGAATTCCGCAAAAACGAATTTGTAGCGGTGCTCGGTCATTCGGGTTGCGGAAAAACAACTTTACTTAACATCATAGGTGGTCTTGACAAATATACAAGCGGTGACCTTGTTATAAATGGAAAATCTACAAAGGATTTTACCGACGGAGATTGGGACACATATAGAAATCACTCGATAGGATTTGTTTTTCAAAGTTATAACCTAATTCCGCACCAAACTGTTCTATCAAATGTTGAACTTGCCCTTACCCTCTCGGGCGTTTCAAAAGAAGAACGCAGAAAAAGAGCCATTGAGGCGCTAACAAGTGTTGGTCTTGGAGATCAAATTCACAAAAAACCAAATCAAATGTCAGGCGGACAAATGCAAAGAGTTGCTATTGCCCGTGCGCTTGTAAACGATCCTGATATTCTTT
>JAZNJK010000111.1:0-5654 GCA_045578005.1 Eubacteriales bacterium
CAGAACGACATGGCTACGATCCGACTTGCCATCATAATAACAAAGCCGAGGGCGAAGGCGAAAAGCGAGAGTGAAAAACCTTTTTCGCCATTGAACGATTCGGGGATAAGTTCCGTCACGGTGACAAAAATCATCGCCCCCGAGGCAAAAGCGAGAAGATAGGGAAAAATCGGCACGAAAAACCCCGAAAGCAGAATGGTGATGAGCGCAAAAATCGGCTCAACCACACCCGAGAGCGCACCGAATAAAAAGCCGTGTCCCCGCCCATTTTGAACGCCTATCGGTGCAGACAAAATCGCCCCTTCGGGAATGTTTTGTATCGCAATACCAACCGCCAAAGCGAGCGCACCCGAAAACGAACCCGTCCCCCCAAGATAATATGAAAACCCGACGCCTACCGCCACTCCCTCGGGGATATTGTGAATAGTGACCGCCAAAAAGAGCATTGTGCTTGCGCCAAGTTTCCAAAATCCTTTGCCCCCCAAGGCGCTTATGCGTGTTTTTGACACAACCTTGTCGAGCGCCCAAAGTGATAAAATTCCCAAAAGAAAGCCGAGCGAGGCGGGGATAAAAGAAAGCGACCCCATTTTGCTCGATAACTCAATAGACGGGATTAAAAGACTCCATACCGAGCAAGCAATCATCACCCCTGAGGCAAAGCCGTTTAATGATCGTGCAAGTGAGTCAGAACCGCCTTTTTTGAGAAAGAAAACTGCAAAAGCGCCAAACGATGTGCCAATAAAAGGGATAAGTGAGCCTAAAACTATATTAAAAAACATAAACACCTCGCAAAAGCGAGGTGTTTTTAATGAAATTGTCCTTAACCTCGCTTAAAGTTCGAAGTCAAAGGAAAGTCGAATATCAACATTAGGACGGACAAGAGTGTTTGCAATATTTTGGTGTAATTCGTGCTTTTGGTAAAAGTCGAGTGCCTCTTTGCTTTGGAAAATGGACTCCATAGCAATATCTCCCGTTGAGCCGTCGAGTGGGAAAATGTGAATTTTCATCGAAATTAGCCCATCAATAACACCAACAAGACCTTCAAGCGCATGCTTGATTTCGTATTGAATATCGTCTTTTGCGTCGTCCTTCAACTTCCATACTATCATATGCTTAATCATAGAAAATGTCCCCCGTGCTTAAAAGAATTTAGTAGAAAATTAGCGAAAAAATATTAAAAATCACGAAAAATGTGCCGATATGTGTCGATTATAGCATATTTTTGCGAATTTCCTCGTTTGATAAAGGCGAGAGGAACGACGGTGGCACATCAAACACAGTTTTGCAACCGTGCCAACCGAGAGTTGCCATTTTATAAGTCGCCCTTGCATATGCAACAATAACTGATGCCGTAAATTCGGGATTTGAGTCAAGTTTCAATGCGTATTCAATAACATGGTTGCAACCACTTGCACTCTTGCCCGAGTGAATTACAAAGCCACCGTGCGGAATTCCGCCGTGGTCACGGTCAAGTTCTTCTTTTGATATAAAGTGAACAGTCGTGTCGTAATCGGCAAAGTAGTTTGGCATTGTCTTAATTTCGTTTTCAATTTTTCCAAGGTCCGCACCCTCTTTCGCAACAACAAAACACTCTCTTGTGTGCTTTTGGCGAGTGGTAAGTTCAGGATTTACACCCGAGCGCACCTTGTTTAGCGCATCTTCAACAGGGATTGTGTATTGCTTTGCATCAAGCACACCGTCAATTCTACGAATAGCGTCAGAGTGTCCCTGTGAAACGCCCTTGCCCCAAAATGTGTAGGTCTTGCCCTCGGGCAAAATGCTACTTGCAAGCGCACGGTTAAGGGAAAACATGCCGGGGTCCCAACCAACCGAAATCATAGCAGTTCGAGCGCCTTCGGTTGCACTCTTGTCAACATTTTCGAAATGTTCGGGGATTTTTGCGTGAGTGTCAAAACTGTCGATAACATTAAAATATTTTGCAAGATAAGGTGTTTGAGTAGGCAAATCAGTTGCGCTACCGCCACAAATCACCATAACATCAATCTTGTCCACATAGGAAAGCACATCGTTTGCACTTGCAACAACCGCCCCCTGTGTTTGAATTTTAAGTGATGATGGCTCTCTGCGAGTGAAAACCGCAACAAGTTCCATATCCTTATTTTGTGAAATAGCGCACTCAACACCCCTGCCGAGATTGCCATATCCGTAAATGCCGATTTTAATCATATAAATAAACCTCTTCAAAAAAGATACGATTATTTTAACATATACTTTTTTTATATTCAATAATTTTTTCGAAAAAAAGCAAACGATTGTTTACTTTTTAATGCGTCATCTCCGATTCGTAGATAATTTCGGTGAGTTTTGGACAGTCTAAAAAGACATTTTCGCCCATTGATACAACGCTTTTTGGTATCGTGATAGTTTCAAGTTCAAGGCAAATGGAAAATGCCTCATCACCGATTGAAGTTAGAGTGTCGGGCAGAGTGATACTTTTAAGTGTGCGCCCACCCGAAAATGCTTTTTTGCCGATTGAAATAAGACCGCTTGGCAAAGTTACACTTGCAAGGAATGAGCAACCGTCAAATGCCCCCTCGCCAATCGTTTTAACCCCGTCGGGAATGACAATTCGAGTAAGTGTTGTGCAACCATTAAAAGTGTTGTCCTTGATTTCGGTTATTCCGCTTGGTAAAGTTATAACAACAAGATATCTGCAATTATAAAATGCGCCCTCGCCAATCGTTTTTATGCCATTTGGTAAAACGAGATTTGAAATTGAGCGACATTCCAAGAAAGCATATGCGCCAATTTCCTCAATAGACGGAGGAAGTGTCGGTTTTTTGAGCGATTTGCAACCCGAAAACGCATAGTCGCCAATCACTTTGACCGTGTCGGGAATTGTTATTTTTTTGAGGTTTTCAAGATCTTCAAAACCTCGCTCCGCAATTTTGGTAACGCTTTTGCCGTTATAACTTGACGGAATGATAATTTCTTCACCCGTCGCATTTCCAACACCAACGGAGAACGTTCCGTCATCAAGCAAGGTAAATTCAAGCCCCTGTGTCGCACTTTCTTCACCTTGCGTGGAACTTTCCTCGCTCTCTGTTTGACTTCCTACCTCGTCACCGCCACACGAAACGAGCAAGGTAAAAAGAGTCAAAACCGCTAAAATAAATGCTAAAAGTTTCTTCATCATTCACCACTCAAACCCCAATTAACACTTGCCGTGCAACCATCAAGCCAATTTTCGCTCCAAGAACTTGGTTTTTCACTTGCCTGACAGTGTATTTCGGTAAGCGATGTGCAACCTGAAAATATACTCTTGCCAACATTTTGCGCCCTTCCTAATATTATCACCGTTTTTAGTGACTTGCAATTTGCAAATGCGTAGTCCTTAACTGCGTCAAGTGTGACGGGAATGACAATTTCGGTGACAAGTTCGTCATTTATGTAAAGGTCTGCCCCCGCGCCAAAAGGAGAAGCGGTTTTGTTTGCAAAGTCGATAGCGCACCATGTGTCAATTTCGCCCACATAGTCCACTCTTTCTATTTTTCCACAACCCTTAAATGCGTCATCTCCAACTGATGTAAGATTGCTTGAAAGTGTGATTTTTTCAAGGTTTGCGAGGCGTTCAAAGGCTCTTTTGCCGATTTTTGTAAGTCCTTCGGGTAAAGATACCTCTTTTATCGAAGTGCAACCGATAAATGCAAAGTCGTTTATTTCCTCGATGTTGTTCGGCACTGTGACCGTGGTGGCAAGCGTGCCTTCCATAAACAACTCCGCACCCTTGTTTAGAGGATTTGAAGTTTCGCTTGAAAATGTCGCCCTACACCAGTTTTCAAAGTTTCCAAAATAGTTCACCTTGTTAAGCAAGACGCAACCCGAAAACGCATCTTTTCCATAGGAAACAATTCCACCGTAAAGCGTCACACTCTTTAACTGTTCGCAATTTGCAAACGCAAAGTCGTTTATAAATCTTGTGTCACTGTGTAGTTCAATATCATATGCGCGAGCGGTCTTTGCCTTGATAAAAACGAGATATGGATTTGTGTTGTTTCCAATGTAAAATCCATCTTTATACTCGGCAAAATCAAGCGAGGTGCAACCATAAAACGCATCATCGCCAAGAGTGGTTAAACTGTTTGGAATGTTTATATCTTCAAGCGCAGTGCAACCGTAAAATGCGCCTTTTTCAATAGTGGTAAAACGCATATCAACATCATCGGTAATTATGATTACCTCTTTTAGCGCAGTGCAACCCGAAAACGCACCGTTTTCAATCACTCGCACACTGCTTGGAATAATCACATTTTTGAGTGAGGTCGCATTTTTAAACCCCTCGGCATCAATTCTTGAAACACTCTTGCCGTTGTATGTTGACGGAATTTCAACCTTTGTAGCATTCGTTTGCGTGCCAATGCTCACCGCATATGCGCCATCTACCTCACGGTAGGAAAGCCCGCTTGCATCGGCAATAACCTCTCCCCCCTTGCCCTTTTCCTCGCTGTCCCCACAGGAAACGAAAAGCACGCAAAGAGCGAGAATTATCAAAAATAACGATAAAATTTTTCTCATTTTATTCTCCCGTGTATCCCCAATTTACTTTTGCGTTGCAACCAGATTTCCAATAGTAATAATCCCAACCGCTTGGCTGTTCTTGCGCCTCACAGTTGATTTCTGCAAGTTTGGAACAACCACTGAACGCATTGCTACCTATCTCTGTTACGCTACTTGGGATTATTATACTTGTAAGCGAGGTGCAATTTTTGAACGCAGAGCCACCTATTGAGGTTACGCTACTTGGAATAGTTATGGTTGTAAGAGAGGAACAGTCACTGAATGCGGAGCCGGAAATAAATCTCGCACTCTCGCTTATTTCGCAAGAGGTGATAGTTGTATCTTTCGCTCTTATGAGGACTACATGCGGATTTTGATCATTTCCAAGATAGAGTGCATTGCCATATTCGTTGCATTTAAGCTTGGAGCAACCGCTGAACGCAGAGCCACCTATCCAGGTTACGCTACTTGGGATAGTTATGCTTGCAAGAGAGGAGCAATATTCAAACGCAAAGACACCTATTGAGGTTACACCATCGGGGATAGTTATGCTTGTAAGAGAGGAACAATAGGAGAACGCACAGCTACCTATCGAGGCTACACCATCGGGGATTGTTATACTTATAAGTGATTTGCAACCACTGAACGCATATTCACCTATTGAGGTTACGCTATTAGGGATTGTTACGCTCGCAAGTGAGGTGCAACCGCGAAACTCACTGTCACCTATTGAGGTTACGCCACTTGGAATAGTTATACTTGTAAGCGATGAACAACCAGAAAACGCACTATCACCTATCGAGGTTACACTATCCCCAATTGTTACGCTCGTAAGCGAGGTGCAATTATCGAACGCTTTCTCACCTATTGAGGTTACGCTATCCCCAATTGTTACGCTCGTAAGCGAGGTGCAACCACGGAACGCACTGACACCTATCGAGGTTACGCTACTTGGTATGGTTATTTTTTTTAGATTTGTTGCCTCAAAGAATGCTCCATCAAGGATTTTCGTAACACTCTTTCCGTTATATTTTGAGGGGATTACAATTTCTTCAAGATATTTAGTAGTTCCTGCGCTGACAGCATATGTGCCGTCGGGCAAGGGATAAAAATCAAGACCGTCGGTGCCGATTTCT
>JAZNJK010000112.1:0-16868 GCA_045578005.1 Eubacteriales bacterium
GTATCCAATTTACCGCACCGATTTCGGGCGGAAACAGCGGTGGACCTCTCCTTGATAGCACAGGAAAGGTTATAGGAATTGTAACCCTTACAGTTGACCAAGCACAAAACCTCAATTTCGCTATAAAATCAAGCGCACTTCAAGCCACAAATAACGAAAAACTCGACACTCCCCTCGATGTTTCGGCTCATTATGAGGCAACTCTTGATAAAAACGCAGTTCACATTCTCAAATACTACATAATGAATAACAACACCTACCACGAGGACGATGTGTATTACATCTACACCTTCGACCCACAAACTCAAACGAGCCTTGGTAGAGAGTATTACTATGTATACGATAGCGGTGAGGATAAACTCTATATCCAAATCGACCTTATCGCATCAAAAACGGGAATGAACCGCCTTACAATCACAGTCGAACTCGACGATAATAACGACGGTAAGTTTGCGGTAAGTATGTATGACTATAACTATGCCCAAGAAACAATAGTAGGTTATCTTGACCACACCGCAACGCTCAAAGTAATGGGTTCAACACTAAATCAGGGATATTTTGATAAAGTATTCCCCGATGTAGAAATAAAATATCTTGAAACCAATACTGATAGCCCACCAACCACAATGAAGATTTTGTTCTATCAGTCTTATACGAGCCTTGTGGCGAAATTTGCAAATATGCTAATCGCCTCACAAACAGGCATCACCGCTGAAAAAATGAGCATCACTCTTCCAAGCGTATAAAACACATTAAAATCAACGCACAAAAGTGCGTTGATTTTTATATTATATTGTTTTGCGCACAAAATTTTATAAAAATTACAATATAATATTGAAAAAAATCAAGAAAGGTGATATACTTTAATGTGAACTAACATATCCTAATGTAGAAAATAGGCGAGAAAGGAGAATTTTATATGAAAATCGGACTTATCGGTTTTGGCTCAATGGGAAAAACTCATACCTATTGCGTAGAAAATTTAAAATACTTTTTTAATCCATGCCCGAGCGTGCAAATATATGGCGTATGCACGAAAAATATAGAAAATGCCAAAAATGCGTGCGAAAAATTCTCTCTCGGTTTCTACACCGATAACGAGGATGATATAATATATAATCCTGAAATTGACGCAGTCGATATATGCACACCGAATATCTATCATTATGAAACCGCTAAAAAGGCTATTTTGAATGGTAAACATGTCTATTGTGAAAAGCCCCTTGCCGTCACAAGTGAGCAAGCGAATGAACTCTCGCACCTTGCCAAAGAAAAGGGAGTTAAAGCACAAATCGTGTTCAACAATAGATTTTTAAGTGCAGTTATCCGTGCAAAGCAAATCATTGATAGCGGTGCGCTCGGTCGCATTTTGTCCTTCAAGGCAAGATACCTTCATTCAAGCGCAACCGATACCGCCAAAAAGGCAGGTTGGAAACAAAATAAAGACATTTGCGGTGGCGGAGTCCTATTTGACCTCGGCTCTCACGCAGTAGACCTTATTTACTACCTTGCGGGCGAGTTTGAAAGTGTTATAGGTAAAAGCCAAATTGCATACCCCACACGCACAGGCAGTAACGGGGAAATGTGGCAAACAAACGCAGATGAAGCGTTTTATATGATAGCCAAATTAAAGTGCGGAGCAATCGGCACAATAGATGTTAGTAAGATAGCCGTAGGCTCAAATGATGATCTCTCGTTTGAAATAAACGGTGAGGACGGTAGCCTTCGCTTCAACCTTATGGATATGAACTTCCTTGAATACTATTCAAAATCAAGGAGCGACTCGCCACTTGGCGGTGAGTGTGGATATACCAAAATTGAGTGTGTTAACCGTTATGAAGCGCCCTCGGGCATCTTCCCCGGAATTAAAGCACCGATAGGATGGTTAAGAGGTCATATCGGCAGTATGCACGCATTTTGCACCTCGGTTGAAAATCAAACACCCACTTGCCCCTCGTTCGATGACGGAGCGCATATTCAACGAGTGCTTGAATGTGCATACCTCTCCGATAGTCAAGGCAAGGAAGTTAAAATTTGAGGTGCGATATGATTGTAATCGGTCTTTGCGGTTCAAGTGGAGCGGGAAAGGGATATACTTGTAAAAAGTTTTCGGAGTATGGAATTTTGTGTATCGACACGGATAAACTCTATACCGAAAAGGTCGTGTGCCAAGGTTCGCGGTGCCTTATGGAACTTGTCGAATATTTTGGAAACGAAATTCTTGCAAGCGACGGCTCACTTGATAAAAAAACACTATCAAAAATGGTTTTCGAGGGCGATGATGCAAGTAAAAACCTCTCAAAACTAAATGAAATCACACATAAGCACATAAAAATCGAAACCGAAAAAATCCTTAACGAAAATAGGAAAAAGGGAGCAGTCGCAACCGTGATTGATGCCCCCGTGCTTTTTGAAAGCGGATTTGATAAAATGTGCGATGTTACAATATGCATAACCGCCCCGAATGAACTTAAAATCAAACGCATTATGGAGCGCGATGGCATAACAACGGAAAAGGCTCAATCCCGTCTTAATGCCCAACTTAGCGATAGAGATTTAAGGTCAAGGTGCAATATCGAAATCGTAAACGACGGAACAAATTCCCTTGATGCCAACATTAAAGAAGCAATAAAAAAATTAAACCTAATCAGATAGGAGATTTTATGAATAACGAAGTTACAAAAGAAAAATCAAAAGAGGAACTTTTGAAAGAAAAACTTTTCTACAAAAAGAAAAATGCTTTTTCAAATGATGAAGAAGGATATAAAGAAAAGGTTATGGAATACGCAAAAGGATATATGTCATTCCTCGACGCGTCAAAAACCGAGCGTGAGGCAGTTGTTACCGCAATCAAAATGGCAAAGGCAAACGGCTTTTGCGAGTATAAACTCGGTGATAAAATCGAGCGTGGCGGTAAGTATTATTTCAATAACCGTGGCAAGAGCATCTATCTTTTCACAGTAGGCTCTGAAAACATCGAAAACGGTATTAGAATTTGCGCATCTCATATCGACTCACCAAGGCTTGACCTTAAACAACACCCACTCTATGAGAGCGATAAAATGGCATTTCTCAAAACCCACTATTACGGTGGAATTAGAAAATACCAATGGCTCACAATCCCACTTGCCCTTCATGGTGTAGTTACTAAACTCGACGGTGAGGTTGTCAATGTTACAATCGGTGAGGACGAGGATGACCCAATCTTTTGCATTACCGACCTACTTCCACACCTTGCACAAGACCAAGCGCAAAAACCACTTGCAAAGGCATTTTCGGGCGAGGGACTAAATGTTCTTATCGGTAGTGAGCCTTATGCGGATTGTGATGAGGCGGTAAAACTCAATGTTCTTAATATCCTCAACGAAAAGTATGGTATGACCGAGAGCGACTTTATGAGCGCGGAACTCTCTCTTGTTCCTGCAATGAAGTCGAAGGACCTTGGACTTGACCGTTCATTTATCGCAGGATACGGACACGATGATAGAGTTTGCTCATACCCCGCAATCACCGCAATTTTCGAAAATAAGGATAGTGAGCATACAATTATGTGTGTCCTTGCCGATAAAGAGGAAACAGGTAGCGACGGTGTTAGCGGAATGCAGTGCGACCTTATTATCGACATCATCGACGAAATTAGCAAAAACCTCGGTGGCAACCTAAATGTTGTAAAGGCAAATTCAATGTGCCTCTCCGCCGATGTAAACGCAGGTTATGACCCACTCTATCCCGAAGTTTATGAAAAGCGCAATACCGCCTTTGTTAATTCTGGTGTCGTTATGTCAAAATACACAGGCGCTCGTGGAAAGAGCGGAACGAGTGATGCAAGTGCGGAATTCGTTGGTAAAATCAGAAAAATCTTTGAGGACGCAGGTGTAATTTGGCAAACTGCCGAACTCGGTAAAGTCGATGTTGGCGGTGGCGGAACTGTTGCTATGTTCATCGCAAACCATAACATTGATACAGTCGACATCGGTGTTCCCGTTCTCTCAATGCACGCACCTATGGAAGTAATCGCAAAGAACGACCTTTACGAAGCGCATAAGGCGTTTAGCGCATTTTGTAAATAATTGCTTGACAAAATTTTAAAATCAATAGAAAGAAAAGGATAAATAACTATGGACATTTTAGAACAACTTTACGGATACGGTCTTGTGCCGGTAATCAAAATCACCGATGTAAAAAACGCAGTTCCACTTGCAAAAGCACTTGCTGACGGTGGACTTAACTGCGCTGAAATCACATTCCGCACATCATGTGCAAAGGAAGCAATCAAAGCAGTTACCGACGCACTTCCCGATATGCTTGTAGGTGCAGGCACAGTCCTCACTCCCGAGCAAGCAGATGAAGCGTGGGAAGCAGGCGCAAAATTTATCGTTAGCCCAGGACTTAACCCAAGAGTAGTTAAACACTGTATCGAAAAGGGTTACCCAATTCTTCCGGGTTGCGCAACACCAAGCGAGGTTGAACAGGCAATCGAACTCGGTCTTAAAGCAGTAAAATTCTTCCCAGCCGAGAGTGCGGGCGGTATCGGTATGATAAAGGCTATGAGCGCACCTTACGGCTCACTTAAATTTATGCCAACAGGCGGAATTAACGAAGAAAATATGCTCTCCTACCTCTCCTTCAATAAAATTATCGCATGTGGCGGTAGTTTCATGGTAAAGGACTCTCTTATCGAGGCAGGAAAGTTTGATGAAATTACTAACCTCACAAGAAACGCAGTTATGAAAATGCTCGGGTTCAAACTCGTTCATGTTGGAATTAACTGTGAAAACCAAGAAAAAGCACTTCAAGGTGCAAAACTCATTTCAAAACTCTTCGGTCTTGACTACAAGGTAGGCAACAGTTCAACATTCGCAGGTAGCGAACTTGAATTTATGCATAAACAATACCTCGGCAAGAACGGACATATCGCAATCGCTACAAACTTCCCCGATAGAGCAAGAATTTATCTTGAATCTCTTGGTGTTGAGTTCAACGAGGAAACTGCCGCATACGATGAAAGCGGAAAACTCAAAGTAATCTATTTGAAGGACGAGATCTGTGGCTTTGCAATTCACCTCGTAAAGAAGAAGTAATATGTTTGATAAGTTAAACAAAGCGGAAGAAAGGTTTAACCAAATCGAAAAGGACCTTGCCGATCCCGAAATAATCTCAAATCAAGATGAGTTCACAAAACTCATGAAAGAGTATAAAAACCTCTCTCCAATCATCGAAAAGTATCGTGAATTCAAAAAGGCGAAGGGCGATATGGAAGGCGCTCGCGCTCTTATGGACGAGGGTGGAGAACTTTATGAAATGGCTCTTGAAGAGTATAAGGAATGCAAGGACAAAATAGAAGTTCTTGAACAAGAACTAAAAATTCTCCTAATTCCAAAAGACCCCAACGATGATAAGAATGTAATTGTCGAAATCCGTGGTGGCGCAGGCGGTGACGAGGCGGCGCTTTTTGCCTATGTTCTTTATAGAATGTATAATATGTATGCCGATGCCGAAGGATTTAAGACCGAACTTATGAGTTGTAACGAAACAGGTCTTGGCGGATTTAAAGAGGTTACCTTTATGATAACGGGCGAAGGCGCATATTCACGCTTTAAGTTTGAAAGCGGTGTTCACCGTGTTCAAAGAGTGCCCGAAACCGAAACACAGGGTAGAATTCATACATCAACCGCCACCGTTGCCGTTTTACCCGAGGCGGAAGATGTAGAGGTTGAAATTCTACCGGGCGATGTCATCATCGAAACATGTAAAAGTAGTGGTGCGGGTGGTCAGCATGTAAATAAGACTGAGTCCGCAATTCGCCTAATCCATAAACCAACAGGAATTGTTGTTGAGTATCAAAATGAACATAGCCAATTTAAAAATAAGGATAAAGCATTCAAAATCCTTCGCACAAAACTCTACGATATGAAACAACAGGAGCAAGACTCCAAAATAGCGTCCGAGCGTAAGAGTCAGGTCGGCACAGGTGACCGTAGCGAAAGAATAAGAACATATAACTATCCGCAAGGACGTGTTACCGACCATAGAATAGGATTTACTATCTATTCACTTGAAGCATTTTTGAATGGAGATATCGGTGAAATGCTTGAAAAACTCGCAACTGCCGATGCCGCCGAAAAGTTAAAAGGCGAAGAAAATAATTAAACAAGGAACAAAAAATGATAACAGAGGTAATAGACGCAAAGGATAAAGAGGGGCTTGACAAGGGCGCTAAAATAATAAAAGACGGCGGTCTTGTCGGTATTCCTACCGAAACCGTCTACGGTCTTGGTGCAAACGCATATAATGCAAAGGCGTGTCTTGAAATTTTCAAGGCAAAAGGTCGCCCTGCCGATAATCCGCTAATAGTCCATATTGCAAACCCACAGGACGCGGAGAATATCGCATGGACAAACGAACTTTATTATAAACTTGCTATTCGGTTTATGCCAGGACCTCTTACCATTATCCTACCCAAAAAAGATGTAATTCCCCCCGAGGTTACCGCAGGGCTCGACAGTGTAGCGGTTAGATGTCCAATCCACGAAACCGCAAGATACATAATTGAAAAAAGCGGTGTGCCAATCGCCGCCCCCTCGGCAAATAAATCGGGAATGCCGTCACCAACAACCGCAAACCATGTCTATAACGATATGAACGGAAAAATACCGCTTATTATCGACGCAGGCGCATGTGAGGTCGGTGTTGAATCGACAGTAATCAAAATAACGGACGACAGCATAATTCTTCTTCGTCCAGGCGCAGTAACTGCCGAAATGCTTGGTGAAGTGTGTCCAAATGTGACAATATCAAATGCGGTTTTAACCGAACTTAAAAAGGGTGAGGTTGCCCTATCCCCAGGTATGAAATATAAGCACTATGCCCCAAATGCCAACCTCTATCTTGTTGACCTTGATGAAGATGAATTTGAAAAACTCATTAAGGAAAAGGCAAGAGAGGAAAAATGTGCGGTAATGTGCTATGATGAGGAAATACCGAAATTTGAAAAAATCCCACTTTTGCCCGTTGGCAAAAGAGAGGATATAAAGGAACAAACAAGGCGACTTTTCGACCTGCTTAGACGCGCGGATGAACTCGGTGTAGATACAGTTTACGCACACATCCCCCAAAAAAGCGGTGATTCACTCGCCATATATAACAGAATGATTCGCGCTTGCGCGTTTAAAGTAATAGGAGGTAAAAATGGCTAAAAAGAAAAAGGTAGAGGAAGTGGAAGTGCTTGTTGAAAAAGAGCCGTCCTATCAACCTATAACCGAGACTATTGAAACTAACTATATGCCCTATGTCGTGAGCGTAATGGTGTCCCGTGCAATCCCAGAAATTGACGGTTTCAAACCTTCACACAGAAAACTGCTTTATACAATGTATAAAATGGGACTTATGACAGGACATAGAACAAAAAGCGCAAACATCGTCGGTGAAACGATGAAACTAAACCCCCACGGTGATGCCTCAATTTACGAAACAATGGTCCGTCTCACAAAGGGAAATGAGTCACTCCTTCACCCCTTTATCGACTCCAAAGGTTCATTCGGTAAACAGTATAGCCGAGATATGGCATTTGCCGCATCGAGATATACTGAGGCAAAACTTGATCCGTTTTGCTCCGAAATTTTTAGCGGAATTGATAAAAATGCCGTTGAAATGATGGATAACTACGACAGCACAACGAAAGAGCCAAAACTCCTTCCAACCACCTTCCCAAATGTGCTTGTATCCCCCAACCTCGGTATTGCCGTAGGACTTGCATCGTCAATTTGCTCATTCAACCTCGTTGAAATTTGCGATGCTACAATCGCTCTATTAAAGAGCAATAAAACCGATACCGATAAAATTATGGAAATTGTCAAAGCCCCTGACTTTTCGGGCGGTGGCTATGTCGTATACGAAGAAGAGAATATAAGAAAAGTTTATGAAACAGGTAAGGGCGCTATCAAATTAAGAGCGAAGTATTCTTTCGATGCCAAAGCGAACTGTATCGAAATTCTTGAAATTCCGTATTCCACATCAATTGAGGCAGTTGCTAAGGATATTGCCGACCTTATAAAAGCGGGTAAACTTAAAGAAGTTACCGACTACCGTGATGAAATCGGTATCGATGGATTTAAGTTCGCAATCGACATTAAAAAAGGCACAGACCCCGAGGTCGTAATGCAAAAACTCTTCAAATTCACTTCACTTGAAGACAGTTTTGCGTGTAACTTTAATGTTCTTATAAACGGTGTGCCAAGACAAATGGGTATCCGTGAAATCCTCGTTGAGTGGATTAAATTCCGTATCCAATGCCTCACCCGTGAGTTTAAATTTGAACTCGATAAGAAAAAATCCAAGCATCACCTTCTTGTTGGTCTTAGCAAAATCCTTCTCGATATTGATAGGGCAATCGCTATTATCAAAAATACCGAAAAAGATGAGGAAGTTGTTCCCAATCTTATGAAGGAGTTTGCAATTGATGAACTTCAAGCCGACTTTATCGCTGACATCAAACTCCGTCACCTCAATAGAGAATACATTCTCAACCGCCTCGATGAAATCAAAAAACTCGAGGAAGAAATGGCTAACCTAAAAGCGCTTCTTGAAGATGAAATTAAGATGAAATCTTATATCATAAGACAACTTAACGACATCAAGAAAAAACACGGAAAGCCAAGAAAGACCGAAATCATTCAAGCGTCAGAGGTTGTTGAATTTAAGAAAGAAGACTTTATCGAGGACTACACCTGCACAGTATTCTTCACAAAGGAAGGATATCTTAAAAAGATTACTCAACAGTCCCTTCGTGGTAACTCCGAGCATAAACTCAAAGAGGGAGATGAACTCGTGTGCGAGGTCGAGGCGAGGAATAAAGATGAGGTAATTTTCTTTACAAATAAGGCTCAACTTTACTTTGCAAAACTCAGCGATTTTGAACTATCCAAAGCATCTGAACTTGGTGTATATGTTGGAAAGCAACTCAAATTCGATGAAGATGAAAAGCCGATATTTATGAAGATAAATCCCGACTACTCACCCGAGCAAAGAATAGTGTTCTTCTTTGAAAACGGAAAAGGTATTGCCGTGTCAATGAGCCAATATACGACACAGGGTTCAAGAAAGAAACTTAAAAATGCCTTCTCAACCGTGTCCCCAATAATCAAAATTGTTTATGAGAACAAAGATGACCCAAGAGTTCTTATGATAAACTCCGACAGCAAGGCAATACTTATAAAGACAACCCAACTTGACACCATGCAAACAAGATATGCAATGGGAAGCACCATATTCGTTCTAAACGCTAAGAAAAAACAGGTAATTACCGAAGTCCTTGAAAACTTCCTTGATAGGTATCCCGAAGCGCCTTCGCGTTACCGCAGGACAGTCATTCCTGCCACGGGAATTTTGCTTAGCGAAAAGGATATAATGGAAAAACAAATAAAAATTGATGATAAAAAGAAAGGTCGCAAATAATGAAAAACAAGAAGAAAAAGAATAAGGTAAATGTAGTTAGAGTAATGTGTTGGATTCTTGCAGGACTTATGGCACTCGGTTGCGTAACAGTCCTTGTTTCCGCACTCCTTTAATCGAAATGACCGAGAGGGAAAAATCAAATATCATTCGCTACATTCACGGCTCGGAAGATAGCACGGATACTGATGTTATATATGTGTTTGATGAACTTCCAAACACCGTAGAATGTAAGCGCTTTTGTGACGGCAACGAAAACGAAAATGGTAATATTATCGTTGTAAAAGACGGAGTAGTGTCGTCAGTTTATAAGGGCAGTGTTGATGAGGTGAATAATTCACTATTCAACACATACCCCCTTCATAAACAAGCATTCCCCTTGATTATTGAACGCACCGTTCAAAGAGATGTAATTTTAAAAGATATAAGAGTGATAAGAAAAATCTTGTCCGAACTCAGTAGGTCAAGACATAGGACGGAAATAAAAAAAGCACTGCGCGGTAATTGGAAACAAAAACTTGATACATTAAAAGGCATAGACTACACCGCAATTGACTTTTCGACCGAACTGAAAAATCTTACTAAAAAAGATTTTTTCAAAACAGTTGCATTTCAAATGGGACAGGCAATCGCCTTGCACGACGGAATAGAACTCTATACAAAAAGAGCAATAGCCGAGCATTTTCCCGAACTTGAAAAATGCCTAAAAAGAGAAGATGAGGACGCATACATAATCCAAACCCTCGTCAACCGCTTCGCCGACCTTCTAAATACCGTCCCCACCACCGAAATAGATGATAATACCACCTATTTCCCCACATATAATTCCTATTATGATATAAATAAGGAAAAAAGAGTATCACTCAATTGAAAAAACGACTGCCCTTCAACCAACCCCAAGCAGTCCATTCAACTAACAAAAAACACCCCCGACTCCTGATAGTCGGGGGTGTTGGTGCGAGAAACGGGACTTTGCTCTTGAATTTTTTGAGGGCAAATCCCGCGAGTCTTTGCCTTTCGCTTTTCAAAAATGCTAAAAGGGTGTTACTCGTAATGGCTTTCTCTATGGAGGGTGTTTTTTGTAAAATCACTTGCAATTTTTACAAACCTGTGATATAATGACATTGTCACACAATTAAATAATAAAACCATAGGTATTTTTATTTTTAAGGATAATTATACCCTTTTTGTGCCATACTCATTTTGGATTTGGTAAAATCGCAAATTTCACTAAATGATTATGGCTTGCCGTGGTTTATTTAATTGTGTGACGACAATCGAAGTTTGCGTTTTTCGGTGTGCGTAGCTTCGGCTGCGCACACTTTTTTATTTTGGAGGAGGAAATAATGAGAAAAACGGTATTTTTTATGATTATCATGATTATGATGTTGGGGTTGTGTTCTTGTGCAGGTAAAACTGATGATCCTATTGAGGTAGCGAAAAATTTTGATAAAAAAGATTATGAAGTTGTAGTTGCTGTTGACAACGAAGATATCAATGATTTCGCAGACGAGTTTGAAATACGAGGCAAAGAAATTCGGTGCATTGTTGCGGTTTGCCCAAACGATGGTTATGATGATGAGAAAATGGGAGTGTTTATTTATTGTAATGATGGATCTTCTGCTAAAAAAATGGTTGAAGATTTAGAAGAATTTATAGATAAGAATAAAGATTTTGATGAAGAAATCATTAGATGTGTTATCAAAAAAGATGGAGATCTTGTTTTCATTGGATGTGAAGATGCATGGGAAGAATTAAATTGATGAATGTAAGCTTGAAATTAAAGATGCTTTAATTTCAAAAACGGAACTGCCTTGGATTTCGTAAGAATAATCACACCGAAAAAATTCATATGCTTTGCGAAATCCTTCGGTCACCGTCTAAAACCATTCCCCTAAGTGACGCTCCAAGAACACGAGCCTTGGCGAAGTGTGATTGGCTTAGAGGAACTTATGCAAGGGAGCGAAGCGAGTCGCAGAACAGTTTCTTAACGCCTGCGTTCAAGTCCCTATTTATTCAAAAAATAAAAAAGCAGTCAAAAGACTGCTTTTTTGGTGCGAGAAACGGGACTATGCTCTTGAATTTTGCAAAGGCAAGCGCTTAACTTTTTTCTTTGTGCTTTGCAAAATCCTTCGGTCACCGGCTAAAACCATTCCCCGAATGGTTTTTTAACGCCTGCGTTCAAGTCCCTATTTAAACTTAGCAAAACAAAAAGACGGTCAAAAGACCGTCTTTTGTTTTGGTGCGAGAAACGGGACTTGAACCCGTACGAGCGAATCACACGCTCCTCAAACGTGCGCGTCTACCAGTTCCGCCACTCTCGCAAATTTGAGAAGGTTTTCTTAACCTTGCCTATGTATTATACTAAATGTTTTCCTATTTGTCAACCCTTTTTTTGAAATTTTTTAAAAAAGTTTTTATAAGTTGAAAAAGCGAGAAATAAAGCATATAAATCAAGCCGATTTTCTCATTATTCTTGCAATTTATATTTATATATGTTAAAATACAAATAATAAACATTCTTATCTAATATAAGGAGCAAATTATGATTATAACATCAACCGAAAAGAAACAATGGCAAAAAGGAAAGACAAGCAACGAAAAGGGAATTGTCCTTACCCTCGGCGAAGAAAAACAACAAATCCGTGGATTTGGCACATGTTTTAGCGAACTTGGAGCAAAGGCGCTTGCCACCCTTAGCGAAAAGGATAAAAAAACCGCCCTTGATGAACTTTTTGACAAGGATAAATGCAACTTCAACTACTGTCGAACCCCGATGGGCGCAAGTGATTTTTCACTTGATTTTTACTCCTATAATGAAACCGACGGCGACTTTGAAATGAAAAATTTCTCAATCGACCGTGACAAAAAACTCCTACTTCCTCTTATTAAAGAGGCGGTTGCGCGCCAAGAAGACCTTCAAATGTTCGCATCACCTTGGTGTCCACCTCTTTGGTTCAAGACTAAAAGAGCATATAGCAACGGAACATTCAAAATGACCCCCGAAAACCTTACCGCCTACGCACTTTACTTCAAAAAATACATCGAAGCATATAAGGGCGAGGGCGTGCCTCTTACCCATGTTTGCCCACAAAACGAGCCTTGCTCAAATCAAGTATTCCCCTCTTGCGTATGGAAGGGACATCAACTTGCCGAATTTATCGGTGGCTATCTCGGTGAGGCAATTTCCGATACAGGTGTTGACATAATGTTCGGAACAATCAACGGCCCTGAGGGTGATGACCGCTTTAATTGGACAAGATACAGCGACTACCTCGGCTACGCAATGCAAGATGAAAAAGCAAGAAAATACATCAAAGCAGTAGGCTATCAATGGGCAGGTAAATTCGCACTTCCTCAAACACAGGACGACTATCCCGACCTCGAAATTATCCAAACCGAAAGCGAGTGCGGTGACGGTAGAAACACATGGCAAAGAATGATGCATGTGTCCGCCCTTATGCGCCATTATTTCCGTTTTGGCGCAAGCGCATATGTGTATTGGAATATCTCTCTTGAAGATGAAGGCGCAAGCACTTGGGGTTGGACACAAAACTCCCTAATCCATGTTCAAAACGGCAAATTCGAATACACCCCCGAGTTTTATCTAATGAAACACTACTCACACTTCGTTAAGCGTGGAGCGAAATATCTCACCTTAAAGGGCGAAATGTCCTCAATTTGCACCGCATTCAAAAACCCTGACGGTGAGGTCGTTATCATAGCACAAAACCCATATCCAAACGATGTTTCAATCACCGTTGAGGGCGAAACATATGTTCTCCCGTCACAATCGGTTAGCACAATCACATTTTAAAAATATTTCAAAAAATTTTAACACAGAAGACGGGACTTTTGTCCGTTCCAAAACTGGTTCGTTCCATTCCCGTCAGGCATACATCACGAGGTATTTATGAAAGAGAAAACAAAAAAGTCGTTAAAAATCACTGCAATTATCATAGCGTCAATATTAATTGTCTACGCACTGTTTTTAGTCCTACCGAAACCGCAAAACTATAAACCCGATAACTCGATGCGCAAGGACACCGACCTGCCAATCCTAATCGCACACGGTGGCGGAAATAAAGAATTTCCCGACAACACACTCGAAGCGTTTTATAACGCATATAGTGTCGATAACCGTGTAATGATGGAAACCGATGTTAGCATTACAAAGGACGGAGTCGTTATCCTCTCCCACGATACAACACTTGATAGAAAAACAAATGTAACGGGAAATATCGCCGATTGGAATTATTCCGACCTCATTAGCCAAAATGTAGACTTCGGCTATACCAACAAAACCGACTCAAACGATAAATTTGTCGAGGGAAGTGAAAGAGTTCATTTCAAAGGTGAAGACGGAAAGGAAAAATTCCCAACCGATGTTGAATATCCCGAGGGAGTTACCCCAAGACACGAAACCGTCTTTTTGGCAACAACTCTTGAAGAACTTATCGTAGCATTTCCAAATAACCGTATAAATGTCGAAATCAAACAAAACGGTGAAAAGGGAATTGAGTGCGCAAATGCCGTTATTGACCTTTTGCGCAAGTATGACGCATTTGACCGTGTAGTCCTCGCATCATTCCATGGCGAAATATTTGACCTCTATCAACAGTATATCACCGACGGAGTAGTGCCTGAAACATTTATGTGTTCACCCGGAACTGGCGGAGTTGTAAAATATTTCATTCTTTATACACTTGGTCTTGACTTTTTCTACCGTGACGATGTTAGCGTGTTCCAAATCCCTATGGAAGAATACGGCATCAGTCTTGCGAAAAAAAGTCTTGTTAAAACCGCACATAAACATAATATCTCCGTTCAGTATTGGACAATAAATGACCCTGATGATATGCGCACCCTCATCGAAATCGACGCGGACGGAATAATGACCGACTATCCCCACCGCCTAAAAGATGTCTATGACTCCTACAAATAATCAAAAACAGGCATATCCCTCGTGATGTGCCTGTTTTTTACCCCATAAGGACATTTTACACTTGTTTTATCACTCCGACAGGGATGCCCCTGTGGGCGAACTCCGACTTCGTTTAGTAGGGGTTGTTTATACTCTCCCCGAGCAATATTCTTCATGGCGTTAGCCAATTCATGTTCGCTTGCGAACAATTCATGTGCAAAGCACAATTCATGCGACTTATCGCAATTCATGGCGGTCCGCCTTTGTGTCATTCCGCATTTTATTTTTGCGACAACAAAAATTAACCAAACCCCTTGAATATTCCTTGCGTATGTGTTAAAATTATAAGGCGTATATTATAATATATAGTCCACACGAAAGGAAAACGCAAAATGGCATCAAATTTTGTTGACGCAAAGGACCTTGAACTGCAATCCCAATTTGCAAGCCGTGTGCGTGCATACACACAGGATAAGGAACTTTTTGCATTTGTAATAACTCTCGGCTGTCAGCAAAATGAAGCGGATAGCGAAAGGATAAGGGGAATTTTGACCTCTCTTGGCTACAAAATCACCGAAGATGAAACAATAGCCGATGTAATCATAGTCAATACCTGCGCAATTCGTGAACATGCCGAGAAAAGGGCGCTTTCCATAATCGGTAGATATAAGCACAATAAGGCAAGAAATCCAAATACAATAATCGGCGTGTGCGGATGTATGCCACAGCAACCCCACCGTGCCGAGCAACTTAAAAATTCGTATCACTATGTGGATTTCGTTTTCGGCACATCATCATATTACCGTTTGCCCGAGTTCATTTTGAACACAATCGAGGGCGAAAAGAGGATTTTTATCTCCGAGGGCGACAAACCAAAAATTGCCGAAAATCTCCCAATCAAAAGGGCAAGTTCACATCGTGCTTGGGTTAGCATTATGTTCGGTTGCAATAACTTTTGCACCTACTGTATCGTTCCCTATGTCCGTGGAAGAGAGCGTAGCCGTTTACCCGAGGATATAATTGCTGAGGTTAAGGCTCTTGTTGATAGCGGTTGCCGTGACATCACACTCCTTGGACAAAATGTAAACTCATATGGCAAGGAATTTGACGGCGATATTGACATTGCCTACCTTCTTGAAGAAATTTCAAAACTTGACGGCGATTTTTGGATTCATCTTATGACCTCACACCCGAAGGACGCATCGGATAGGCTAATTGAGGCACTTGCTTACGATAAATGCGCTAATCATTTCCATCTCCCACTCCAATCAGGCTCAGATGAAGTTTTGATGCGTATGAACAGGCATTATGACACCGAAAAATATCTCTCAATCGTTGATAAATTAAGACAAAAACGCCCCGACATCACCCTTAGCACCGATATCATCGTCGGTTTCCCGGGCGAGAGTGATGACGATTTTGAAAAGACCCTTGATATATTAAAGCGAGTTGAATACGACCTTGTGTATTCATTTATCTTCTCACCGAGAAAAGGCACACCCGCATTTGAAATGCAGGACCAAATTCCCGAAGAGGTGAAAAAAGCAAGATTTGAAAAACTTACCGAGGTTCAAAACGAAATCTCAAAGAAGAAAAACGACCAAATGATAGGAACGACTGTTCGTGTTCTTGTCGATGGGCCAAGCAAAAATAACGAGAAAATTTATACATCTCGAACAGAGGGCAACAAAATTGTCCACTTTGAGTCCGAAACGGACTACACAGGAAAATTCATAAATCTCAAAATCACCCGTGCAGACACATTTGCTCTGTTCGGTGAAATATAAAAAACAAAGGAGAAGTTACCAATGGAAATCATGGAACTTGCAACACAACTCGGACAGGCTATCAAGGCTGATGAAAGAGTTACAAAAATGAACGAGGCTATGAACGCATATAATACCGACTCTGCACTTCAGGGTCTTATGCTCGAGTTCAATGTTCAACAAACCGCTCTTCAAGAGGAATACAAGAAGGAGAGCGTTGACCAAGCCGTTATCGAGGCAATCGAGAACAGAATGAATGAACTCGTAGGTCAAATCACTGCTTCCGATGTATACCTCAATGCTGCAAAAGCACAAAAGGAAATGGACGATTTTATGAACTCAGTTTATGCTGAAATCGAATTCCAAATCACAGGCAGACGCCCATGTTCACACGACTGTGGTTCATGCGGTTCTGACTGCGGACATCACCACCACGACGAACACTAATTAAGAAACGGAGATAAAACAGTATGACGTCAATGATGCTACAATACCTTGACATAAAAAAGCAGTATAAGGACTTTATACTGTTTTATCGTCTTGGTGACTTTTACGAAATGTTCTTCGATGATGCTATTTTGGCATCAAGAGAACTTGAACTTACATTAACAGGTAGAGATTGCGGTGAGCCTGAAAGAGCGCCAATGTGCGGAGTTCCGTATCATAGTGCCGAGGGCTATATCGGTAAACTAATATCAAAGGGCTACAAAGTAGCAATTTGTGAGCAA
>JAZNJK010000113.1:0-4670 GCA_045578005.1 Eubacteriales bacterium
CCGACTTCTTGGTGTGCTTGACAATGCAAACATCAATGTTGAATATCTTTACGCATTTATGGCACGCACCGAAAAACACGCATATGTTGTTATTCGTGTTGAAGAAAATGATGAGGCATCGGCAGTGCTAACAGGCGCAGGTTTCAAACTCGTTACCGAGGCGGATATTTGTAAACTTTAATCAAAAAACAAAAAGTGGGCTTTGCCCACTTTTTTGTTTTATAAAGCATTACCATATTCCAAGTTTTTTGTCAACGCTAAATGCAGTAAATGACTTAGACTGATTGGATATTTCAACACTAAATCCAGCAGTTTTACCAGATATTCCTAATTCAATTTTTGATATTTCAGCCGAAGAATATGTATGAACATAATAACCTGTCGCTATGCATGCATAAGAAGAAAAACTATAATCATAAGTGCAAGATCCATACCACTTATAGCCAACATATACTCTTCCAGAACCGGATGGTGGGGTTTGGAGTTCATCTTGCAACCTAAACCCAAAACCATTTGCACCATTTCCGTCCGATCTATTATAAGTGCTTTTTCTAATTAATCCCATTTCATCTTCTATGTATGCATATGCATTCGTAACATACGAAGAATATGTGGATTGTATGTTGGTAATTCCAACTCCAAACGCATCTTCATCTCCAACATAACTTCCAATTCCGAACGAGGGGTAACAATTATCATTTTTCCATGTTCCGCTACAGGTCAAAGTCCATGTCTTATCCAAACTTTCGTAAAACAATTCGGGAGCATTCAATGTAACATCTCCGCTTCCACTCGAAGGAAATACCCCCACCATGGCGTTAGGAGATATGGTTGAATCGTTTGAAGAGTCAAATGCATAGATTCCGTATTTTGCAAGTTCCGATGATATCTCATCTTTCTCGGCTTGAGTTGTGGCAAACGAATATTGCTCTTTCAACTTGTTAGTTTCGTTTTCATCGAATCCTTTTATATCACCCGCTTTTAAATCCAATGCAAATTTTTCATCCATTTTAATTGAAAAATTAGTTTTTGCGTCAATTTGTTCTTGCGCTATTTGTTCAAATTGCATTTCCAATGCATTGCTTGACAACGGCATTGAGAATAACATCACCAAAAATGTTGTCATTAAAGAAATCAGTCTTATTTTTTTCATTGTTTTTTCCTTCCTTATTTCAAAATCCAATTATTTATAACCAAATTTGATATTGCTACGGGGACGGAAGTTATATTTTCGATACTGTTCTTTTCGTTCTCGAAAAATTCTTCTGGAAAAAGGTAATAACCAAAGGAGTCTCCGTCTTTATGGTTTAACCCCGACATTCCCGCAAGGTCGCAAATATATGATTTACCGTTATATTTATTTTCAAATGTCGCTACATTTTGATATGTGAAATAATGTGACGGTGTGCTACTGTGCTTAATTGCGCTTACAAGTGTTGCGCTCTTTCGTGAATATTCTCCGTGAGTTCTAAAATAAACGATAGCATTATTGTCATTTACCTGTATTTCAGATATTTCTATATAGCACCCCTCGGCTTGATAAACAATCTTGCCGATATTTTTTGAGGGATTTTTCAAATCAATAGAAAACTCAAAAACGCTGTCTATTTTTTGATATGAATACGAATAATCGTTCATATTTTCCGCAATATAGGATATTCCGTCAGTTGCAACACCTAAAATTCCGCTACCTATCAAAATGCCAAACAATACAACGATTGTTAGCAAAAGACTTGTCACACAAAGCAAAACTCGGTTTTTTATGTTTCTTCTCTTTTTGGTTTCGCTTGTATAACAGGGCAAACTATCTACCAAATCTTGATAAAATGTTTCGTAGCCTTGGGGGAGTAATTCTTCCGCCCCAACATTATTCGCTATCGATTCTTCAAAAACGCTCAACAGTTCATCAAGAGCATCTTGCCTTTTTTTGGACGGTTGAACATCAAATTTCAAACTGCGTGTGAGTTTTACATACAAAATCCTATATTCGTCGGATAAAGCGCGAAGGCGTTTTCTCTTTTGAAAAATCGCTTTAATTTTATTCATCTGCATCTCCCAAAATAAAGTTAATTTTTCCTTCAAGCGATTTCCATTGCTCTATAAAAAATTCTAATTCTTTTTTGCCTTTTTCGTTCAGGGAATAATATTTTCTGCTTGGTCCTAATGGATTTGCCTTTTTCTTTGTGTCAAAAAGTTCCCTTGCCTCTAATCTTAACAGTAAAGGAAAGAGTGTTCCCTCGGAAACATTTTCAAATCCGTATTCTCTCAATTTTTCAACAAGTTCAGCCGAATAGCATTCTCCCTTGCCGATGATTTTCAGGACGCAACCTTCTAAAAGTCCCTTGAGCATTTGTGATTCGTTCATACTAACCTTTCGGTTACTTGCAATACAAGTAACTGCTTATTTTTATTATATCAAGTGTTTTTCGATTTGTCAATAGAAATTTTGTTTTTTATTTTTGTATATGTCAAAGCCCTCGACAAGTTGCGAGGGCTTTTGTTTTTATGGTGTTAGATATTGGAATTATGGTTTGATTGGCGGAGCATATCGGTATGGTATACCTCGCTACCGAAGGGGACATGGGCGAGTTTTGCTATCTTTACGCACTGCTTTGCAAAGGGAATTAAGATAATTGTTGCGCAAAGAATGAGTGCCAAAAGAAGATATACAATAGATATTGAACTGCCGATTAGGGCAACCCACAAGATATTTGCAATACTTGGTTCTTCCGCCCTTAATTCAGTTGTTTTTCCAAACGGAAACGCTTCAAGTTTTGCTATCTTGAAAAGCGCCATTCCCGCAGGGAAACAAACGAATGTGCAACAAAGGATTGCCCCGAGGACAAAGTGAATTGCACACGGAATCATTCCAAACAGGATAAACCAAATTATATTTCCGATAAGTTTCATTTTTTCTCCAAATTTTATGTTTTTAAAGTAGTGCAAGTATATTACTCGCTATTAAACTTATTTTACTACATTATTTTATTTTTGTCAAGTTGAAAAATATATAAAAAACCTTTGAATTTTTTCATTTTATATGATATACTATAAAATAGAGTAATGGCGGAAAATATTTTTTTGGTGTGATTCTTCCTCTTTACTTGACTTTTATTAGATTTTTAGATTTTTCAAGGTGACATTCCGCCAAACGACGGGCGACGGATTTATCACTTGAAAGAAAGGAATTTTATGGCTAAATTCAGAAGAAACAGGATTAACGATGCGGTTAAAGAGGAAATGGCTCAAATTATCCGTGATGTTAAAGACCCAAGGGTTGCCGAAGCGTTTGTTTCGATAACGGGTGCTGATGTTAGTGGTGACCTTAAATTTGCGAAGATTTACTTTTCGGTTATGACAGGAGATAAAAACGAGGTTTTGAAGGGACTTAAAAATGCGCAAGGCTTTTTCCGTTCAGAACTTGCAAAGCGTCTTAACCTACGACAAACTCCTTCTCTTGCGTTTGAGCATGACGGCTCAGCGGAGTATGGTGCTAACATTTCCAAAATCTTAAACGAACTCGATATTAAGAGTGATGATGACGAGGGAGATGGCGAAGATGACTAATCTTACCATAAAGAAACTTTGCGCTAAACTTAAAAAACCCGCAAAGACACTAATTTACTGTCACAAAAACCCCGACCCCGACACACTCGGCTCGGCTTTTGGACTTAAACACATTTTGGAACATTTCGGCTCACAGGTGAAAATTGTTGACTGTGATGAGCCAAGTGCGAAATTCCACTTTATAACGGGGGGAGTGTCGCTAACTGACGGATATAACATCGACGAATACGAAAGAGTTATTGCGGTTGATGTTGCGTCCCCTGCTCAACTCGGTGCGGAAAGTGATTTTGCAAACAAGGTTGATATAGTTATTGACCACCACGAAAACAACACCCGTTTTTGCGACTATTACGAAGACTTTGCGCCTGCTTGTGCTATGATAATTTACGATATTGCAAAGTCGCTTAAAATCCTTAAAAAGTTGCCAAAACACTTTTTTGAGTGCATTTATGGTGGGCTTACGGGCGACACGGGTTGCTTTAAGTATTCAAACACGAACGCAAAGGCGATGAAAATCGGTGCGGAGTTAGTTTCAAGCGGTATTGACTTTGCCGAGATAAACCGCGTTATTTTTGACAGTCTTACAGTTGGCGAAATTTCAGCAAACCGTATGGTTTACGACAATGTTAATTTGCTACTTGACGGACGACTCGCTATCATTTTTGCGACTAACGAACTCAAAGCAAAATACGGCATTTGCGAGGCTGATGTGAGCGATATTGTAAACACGGTTAGACAAATTGACGGTGTTTTGGTTGCGGTTTCAATTAAGCAATCCGAAAAAGATGAAAACAAGTTTTTCATTTCTTCAAGAGCGAATGTCGAGATTGATGTATCAAAACTTTGTGCTTCGCTTGGCGGTGGCGGTCATACTCGTGCAGCGGGTGCGACAATTTCAAAAAATAGCCCCGAGGAAGCATTTGAAACTGTTAAAAAGACTTTTGCAGAGGGCGTTTTAAGTTATGTCGGTTAATGAAGAAATAAGCGGTGTTGTCGTTGTTGACAAACACGGGGGCGTGACTTCGCACGATATTGTTTTTAAGATGCGCAAACTGTTCGCAACGAAGAAGGTTGGGCATACAGGCACGCTTGACCCTATGGCA
>JAZNJK010000114.1:0-27497 GCA_045578005.1 Eubacteriales bacterium
ATGGCTACGATCCGACTTCTCTGCAATGACAACCCCTGATCCCGAGGTGCTTTATAATATATTTAATGAAATGAAAGAAAAAGGCGTTAAATATGTTGTTATGGAAGCATCTTCACATTCGTTATCTCAATCAAAATTAGCTCCGATTGACTTTTTATATGGAATTTTTACTAATTTAAGCCCCGAACATATGGACTATCACAAAGATATGGAATCATACTACCTTGCCAAAAGAAGCTTATTCGATAAAACTCAAAAAGCGGTTGTTAATGTTGATGATGATAGCGGAAGGCGACTATCAAGAGAAATAGCGTCAATTAGATGCTCACTTATGGGAAATGGAGATTTTGTGGCAACTGATGTTTTTCTTGATGAAAATGGATGTGATTACATCTTGAAGCGCGGAAAAACAGTAATTAACATCAAAGGCAAAATTTGTGGCGAATTTTCGGTCTATAATACAATGCTTGCATCAACTTGTGCGCTTGATATGGGGATTGAAATAGATAAGGTTAGAGAAGGTATTTTTTTAACAAACAAAATTTCTGGAAGGCTCGAAAAGGTAAGAGATAATATTTTCATAGACTATGCACACACTCCTCTTGCCATCGAAAGTGCGCTTAAAAGTATAAAGAAAATTGCGCCCCAAAAACGCATAATTTCGCTTTTTGGCTGTGGAGGTGATAGAGATAAAGAGAAAAGACCGAAAATGGGGAAAATCGCCACACAACTGTCCGATTTTACCATTATCACATCTGACAATTCGAGGAGCGAATCTCTTACTAATATTTTTAGAGATATTTTGAGCGGAATTGATGATACGGTGGAATTTTGCTTAATTCCAAATAGAAAAGACGCAATCAAATACGGAATAAGCATTTTAAAGGATAACGACATATTTATTTTGTTTGGAAAGGGACATGAAAACTACGAAATAACCAAAAAAGGCAAGTCGTATTTTAGCGAAAAGGACATTATAAACGATGCGGTGAGAGAAAAATATTTTTGAGAAAAAGGTATTTAAAGATGATAAAAACCAAAAAATATTCAGCACAGGAAATCGCCAAAATTGTCGGCGGAAAATTGATAGGAGAGAATAAAATTATTGATAAAATTTCAACTGATACAAGAGAAGAAACTCTTGATAACAGTTGCTTTTTTGCCTTGAAAGGTGAGAATTACAACGCCGAGGATTTTGTCCCACTAGCGCAAGAAAAAGGTGCAAATATAATCGTATCAACCGCTAAATCAAATGCTGATAGCACGATAATAGTAGAAGATGTAAAACAGGCATTTTTATCTCTTGCAAAACACAATAAAGGGAGAACAAAAGTTATTGGAATTACAGGCAGTAACGGAAAAACAACCGTTAAAGAAATGCTTAAATCAATCCTGTCAAAGCAATACAAAATCACCGCCACTAAGGACAATCATAATAACGAAATAGGTGTCGCCGAAACACTTTTGTCAATAACTGACGAGGATTTTTGTATAGTGGAAATGGGAATGAGAGGACTTGGCGAAATATCGCTACTTTCAAGCCTTACAATGCCGTATATTTCCGTTATAACATGCGTGGGAACATCGCACATAGGAAGGCTTGGAAACCTTGAAAATATCTTCAAGGCGAAAGCGGAAATTTTGGATTTTGCAAATGGATTTTCCGTCCTTCCGTCAAATGAAAAGTTTAAAAAAATAGACGCAAAAAACACCGTTCCAATTTTCATAGGGGACGATGGTGATATTGAGATGATTTCAAATTCTTATACGGAAAACGGCATAAAACTTTCGCTTAAAGACAATAATTTAAATAAGAAATATATTATCGAAATCCCATCGGTTTTTGAACACGATTGCCAAAATGCAATGATTGCTTTTTCGGTAGCGAAAATTTGCGGTGTAAAGATTGAATTTATAAAATCGGGAATTTTAGAATTTAAAAATTGCAAAAATCGTGGAGAAATAATAAAAAATCAAGGTATAACCATAATAAATGATACTTATAATGCGTCTTTTGATAGTGTGAAAAATGCGATTTTATCATTAAATAAATACGCAAAAAATAGAAATTTAAAACCAATCGCAATCCTTGGAAATATGCTTGAAAACGGAGAAAAAACTGAGGAATATCATTTTAAAATAGGTCAAATTGCAAAAGAAAATTTCATTGAAAACATCTATGCTTTCGGCGAGTATTCAAGTGATATTTGTCTTGGATTCGGTGGTGGAATTTGTTTTGATACAAAAGAAAATTTAGAGAATTTTATAATCCAAAATATGAAGAAAAATTCGGCATATCTTGTAAAGGCAAGCCGAAGAGAAAATTTTGAAACAATAGTGGAAAAAATGAAAGAGAGATTAAATGAATATTGAAGGAATAACATTAATTACAGCAGTGCTTGTTATGGGAATTACCATAATGAGTTTGAAGCTTTTTATCCCCATTCTCGCATCACGAAAAATGGGACAAAAAATTTTGGAAATCGGTCCAAGATGGCATAAAAACAAAGAAGGAACTCCCACAATGGGCGGTATTGCTTTTATATTTGCTATAATCCTATCTTTTATCGTCTTTATGGGAATGTCAAATGAGGAGATTGAAATAAAGAGAATGGTAGGTGCGCTCAATGTCCTTATTTATGCTGTATTAAATGCGATGATAGGAATAATTGACGATTTTGCCAAACTCAGAAAGGCGCGCAACGAAGGGCTAACCCCAAAATCGAAATTTCTTCTTCAATCGGTCGTAGCAGTGCTATTTTTAATTTCTATGAAATTCACGGTAGGAATTAACACAGTTTTGCATATACCTTTTTTTCGCACATCAGTAGATGTAGGATTTTTCTATTATATCATAGCATTTTTGGCACTTTGCGGAGTTGTAAACAGTGTAAATTTGACCGATGGAATAGATGGTCTTGCCTCGGGAGTTGTTTTGAGCGTAGGTTTTTTCTTTTGCATATCGAGTGTTTTGATTTTTAAAGATTTTACGGTTTCTTTCTTCGGTGCATCCTTAATAGGCGCATCGCTCGGCTTTTTAGTTTATAATTTTTATCCCGCAAGAGTGTTTATGGGTGATACAGGCTCATTATTCCTTGGCGCGCTTGTAATCGGTGTTGCATTTCTTTTTGATAATATTTTGCTTGTGATACTTTACGGATTTGTATTCTTGTGCGAAGCGCTATCGGATATTTTACAGGTGACATATTTCAAAATCACAAAAGGGAAGCGTCTTTTTAAAATGGCACCTTTGCATCATCATTTTGAAAAACTTGGGTTTTCGGAGGTGCAAATAACTTTAATGTTTACAGCGGTTAACACTTTGTTTTGCATTCTTGCATACTTGGGAATTAAATAATTATGAAAAAAGTTCTTTTTACCACATTAAATGAGAATAATCTTCCGCCAAACCATGCGGAAATAGAAAAACGGCAAAAAGCATTAAAGTCGGATAGAATGCTCCTTATTCTTTTGTTTATCCTGTTAATTCTCGGAACGATAATGATAGCAAGTGCAAGTTATCCATATGCAAACTCTCATTACAATGATGGGAGTTACTACATAAAACGACAAATTGTTTTTCTTGCCATTGGAATAGCAACAATGATTTTTACAAGTAATATTTCGATACGATTTTATAAAAAAATCTCGCCATATTTTTATTTGATATGCAGTGTGTTGCTTGTTGTGGTTTTATTTGGTGGATTTTCGGAAGGAGTTGCAAAAAGATGGCTCGGAATACCTGGCACACCGCTTTCGTTTCAACCATCGGAACTTATGAAACTTGGAATAATTCTCGCACTTTCTTGGTATATAAGCGAAAAATTATTCAAAAAGAGCAATCTATTAACCGAAATTATCTTACCAGGTGGGATTTTGTTCGGTGCTTGTGGTCTTGTTTTACTTGAAAAACATTTGTCTGGCACGGTAATTATAGCACTAATAGGTATATCGGTGCTGTTTATTGGTGGGATTAATGCGAAAAAAATGGCATTAGTCTATGGTGTAACGGCACTTGCGGGTGGAATAGTGTTTTTACTTACAAACAGTTATGCGATGAAACGAATAGAATCGTTTTTGAACCCTAATGCCGATGTTTTAAGCGATAAATGGCAAACAACACAGGGGCTTTTTGCAATTGGCTCGGGCGGATTTTTCGGACTTGGTCTTGGAAACAGTAGACAAAAATACAGTTATGTTTCTGAGCCTCAAAACGATTTTATATTCACAATATGGTGTGAAGAAATGGGATTCGTCGGCGCTGTTTTGCTAATAATACTGTTTTTGCTTTTAATTTGGCGAGGATACAATATAGCAATGCGATCCCCCGATACTTTTTCATCACTTGTTGCATTTGGAATAACAAGTCAAATAGGAATACAATCTTTTTTAAATATGCTCGTTGTAACGGATTTGATTCCAAATACAGGCATTTCGCTCCCGTTTTTTTCGTATGGCGGAAGTTCGCTTGTTATATTACTTGCCGAGATGGGAATACTGTTGTCGATTTCAAAAATTTCAAAATTGAAAGGAAAGTAGTGAAATGAGAGTGTTACTTTGCGGAGGCGGGACAGCGGGGCATGTCAATCCTGCACTTGCCATCGCACAAACGATATTAAAAAACTCACCATCCTCGGAAATTGCGTATGTCGTGACTCAAAACGGAATAGAAAACAAACTTGTTCCGTTCAAAAAATACAAAATAAATGTTGTAGGATTAAAAAGGTCGCTATCTCTATCTAACATCAAAACTTTATTTTTAACATTGGAGGCAATAAAAGAAAGCAAACGCATAATAAAAGAATTTAACCCCGACATAATCATCGGCACAGGAGGATATGCGTGTTTTCCTGTTATTTATGCAGGCTCATCTATGGGGATAAAATGCGTAGTTCATGAATCAAACGCAGTGCCAGGCAAGGCACTTAAAATGCTTGAAAAGAAAGTTGATAGAATTTTTATCAATTTCAAAGAAAGCGAGAAATATTTTTCGTGTAAAGACAAAATTATTCATAGCGGAAATCCAATAAGAGACGGCTTTGGCGCACTAAATAAAGAAGAAGCAAGAAGAAAGTGCGGAATAAACGAAAAGTCGGTTGTTCTGTGCTATGGTGGCTCTCTTGGGGCAAAAATGGTAAACGAAGGTGCGCTTGAAATAGTAGAAAATTTGATAAAGGAAAATAAAGATATACGCCTCATTTGGGCGAGTGGCAAAAACGAATACAAAGATATGTATTATGCAATAAAGGAAAAAGGATTTGATAAATTAAAAAATCTTGATTTTAATGAATATATCTATGATATGCCCGAAAAAATTGCCTGTGCCGATGTCGTTATATGTAGAGCAGGGGCGATGAGCATTTCGGAAATGGCATTTTCGGGAAAATGCACCATATTAATTCCATCTCCAAATGTAGTTGATAATCATCAATACAAAAACGCTCTCACTATTAGCGAAACATTAGGCGCAATTATGCTTTTGGAAAGCGAAATTTTTAAACTTAGCGATATAGTAGGTGAACTGATTTCTAATCCTGAAAAGCGAAAAGGATACGAAAGACGGATAAGAAATTTTTCTGTAGATGATGCAAATAAGGTCATTTATACCGAAATCAAGCACATTCTTAAAAATAGATAACAAATCCCTTGACTAAAACGCACAAGTGTGTTATTATATAATAAATAACTATTTTATGAAGAGAGTGTGTTTTATATGAAGGGAATAAAAAAAATAATTATTTTGTCACTTGTGGCTATAATGGCTATCTCCTTAGTCGCTTGCGGAGATGAGGAAACAAGTGCAAATCTTTCGCTCGTTGGAGGAGTAGATGTAAACGGAGTGTATACGCTTTATGTTTCATCTAACACCGAAAACATTGATTTAGATAATTATCTCACCGTTTCCGAAGATGCAAAATGGAAACTTTACAATTCTACCGAAATGAAGGATGAAATCGACCATGTAGTTTCTTTGCAAACAGGAAACAATTTCTTCCACATAAGAGTTAAAGAAAGCGGTGTTAAAAAAGATTATTCGATAAACATAATCAAAAGGAAAACAGTAACCGTTACATTTGACTCCAATGGTGGAAGTGTATGTGAGCCAATTGTTGTTGATGAAGGCACTGTTTTGCCACCACCTACAACTGTTAAATCGGGATATGATTTTGTAAGTTGGGGATATGATTTTTCAAATCCTGTGACAGAAGATATTTCTTGCGTGGCAACTTGGTCCGCTAAAAAATATTATATTAAGGCGGATGGCACATCAATTGAAACACTTTTTGGATCGAATTATTCAATCCCTGCACCTACACCTAAGGCGGGATATAAATTTGTAAAATGGCAAGATGCAAACGGTAAAGAATTTGCATCAACCGGAATATGGGACAAGACTGAAAATGTTGAAATCACCGCCGTTTTTGCTAAGGAAAATTATAAATTATCCTATGTTTATAACGCAAATATTCCAAGCAAGAGTGTGAATTTCACTGTTGAAGATGAGATATTACTTGAAGTTCCTGTTCATCCCGACGGATTGGAATTTGAAGGATGGTATACCGATTCAAAATTGACAAATAAGGTAACGCAATTTGAGGTTGGAACTATCGGGGACAAGACCGTTTATGCAAAATGGAAGGTAGTCGTTATTCCTGAGCCTGAAATTTACAAGGTTACTATTGATGCAGATGGATTTGATATTGACGGTTTTGAAATGGATGTTCAATACGGAGAAATGTATTATCTTCCTGATGCACCTCAAAAAGACGGCTATGATTTTATAGCATGGAAACTTGGAGAAGATGTTGTTCCTACCGCTGGTATTTGGACAATCAAAGAAAATGTTACAATAACAATAGAGTGGAACCCAAAGACATACAATATTGAGTATGTTACAGACGCAAAAACAACAAATCCTAACACAACATTAACATTCACACCTGAAACTGAAACAATCATTCTTCAAAATCCTACAAGACCTAATGCGACTTTTGTAGGATGGTTTACTGATCCTTCGTTTACCGAAAATAGTAAAGTTACCGAAATTGCAAAGGGAACAAAGGAAAATATTACACTTTATGCAAAATTCCAAATCACAGTTTATACTTTGACATACAATCCTAACAAGGGAACAGTATCTAAGGAAACTGAAATTTATGAAAAGGGCGATGAATACAAACTTCTTATTCCTGAATACCACGGATATGAGTTCCTTGGATGGTATAATGGCGAAACACTCGTTGAAGACGGTGTATGGAATTTTGAAACCGATGTTACACTTGTTGCAAGTTGGAAGAAACTCCAATATCTTGTAACATATGACCTTGCAGGCGGAACTACTTCGCAAACTTTTAAATCCATTTATACAGTAGATGATACATTCACCTTACCAGTGCCAACAAAAGACGGATATTATTTCCTTGGTTGGTGTGAGGAAGGAAGCGAGAAAAACTATCAGTCTATGACCGTTCAAAAGGGAACAACAGGCAATAAGAAATTTGTTGCTAAATGGACCGAGTTTTCTTACTCATTTAACGGCGAAAATGCAACTGTAACAAATTATAAATTCTTAAACACAAGACCAAGAGTGAAGATTCCGACAGTAGTAAACTATAACGGAGTTGATTATACTGTTACTGAAATTGGCGCATCTGTATTCGAGGGAATGGGAGCAATAATTAAGAACAAACAACTTTATGCATATAATAGCAAGGGCCAATTAGTTGTTCAAACTAAATTTGAGGTTGATATTCCTATCACCCTCAAGAAAATCGGAACAAACGCTTTTAATAACTGTAACGATGTATGTATCAGAGTTGCGCTTGGAAACAGCGGAATTGATCTTTGGGAATGGGCTGATACCATTTCAATTTCCGAAGGAAATAAAGATGTTCTTGATGTTATAAAAGGTCGTAGACCGGCGATTGGTTGGAGTATTTACGGATAATGAAAAAGACGATTTTAATAGCCTTATCCATTATTCTAATGCTATCATTTATTTCTTGCGAAAACGATCTTGAAACAAGTGAATACAGTGAGCAAAGTTATACTACCTATTATGCTACATTAATTTGTCCTGATGACGAGAGCGTAAATGGTAAAGTAATTGATGTTTACTGGCGCAAAGGATATCATTTTCCTACTCCGACAAAAGAGGCGTATTCATTTATTGGTTGGCAGTATAACGATGATGTTTTGTCGTCTGTTGACATATGGAGATATGCAAGAAATGCCGAACTTACAGCACTGTGGGAGCCGACGGTTTATAATGTAAATTACGATATGACCCCACACTTTTCACAGGCTGTATCAACCTATACTGTTGAAAGCGAAGATTTTAATCTTCCAATTCCGTCACCCGTCAAAAACTATATGTTTTTGGGTTGGAGTAAGGTAGGCAGTGATGAGATAAAGAAAGTTCAAACTGTTTCCAAAGGAAGTATGGGCAATCTTGACTTTGTCGCAAAATGGATAAGTGTTGATGATATTGAGCATCAAAAGGACGACTTTGCCATAGAGATAGTTGATGATTATGCAGTTGTTGTTGGCTATTTTGGTGAATGGAAAAACGAACTTTATATTCCAAACGAATATAATGGCTATCCCGTAAAAGTTCTTGGCGAAGGTGCGCTTTATGGGTTCGATTGGTATGTGTCGAATACTGAATATACCATTTTGAACATTCCGTATTCAATCGAGCGAATAGAAGATAATGCTATCGGCGGTTGGAGTGGAGCGCCAATGAAAATATATGATGGAGAATACGAGGATTGGCGACAATTCGTATCCGTTGGACTTGGTAATGGCTCTCTTAGTGAACAATAAAAAAATGGGCTTAACGCCCATTTTTTTAGTCCATTTTGAACATTGTAGAAACATTTTCGGCAGTGTTTTGCGCAAATTTTTTCACCTTTTGCGTAGTAGCCTTGCTTGTTACTACCATTGCGATTGTAGCAAGTGTTGCTCCCGCTACCATTCCTTTTAATAGGGTTGAGAGTGGTTTAGAATTCATAATTTTTCTCCTTTATTTTTAATTTTCAAATTGATTATTTGCATATTTATCATAAAAAATACAGTTAATGAAATATTTTTTAGGTTTAGGTGCGTTTTTTTCACAAATAATAATCTTGCAAAAGCGAGGTGAAAGACAAAAAGTGAAAAAAACTTTAAAAGTAATGGCGTTAATTTGTATTGCAGTTTTTTTGGCAATTCAAGTGAGTGCTACCGAAATTAATAGTTGGTATTGCATAAGAAACAAAAACCACAATCAACCGACCTTGGCAAAAGAGTGGAAAATGATTGAAAAATACGATGTTTTTTGGGTTGATAAAGCGCGTTCGGATTTTAGTAGTGACGATAAGGTCGTTTATTTAACTTTTGATGCGGGATATGAAAATGGTAATGTGGAAAAAATTGTAGATGTGCTTAACAAAGAAAATGTAAAAGGCGTGTTTTTTGTCCTTGATAATATTTTGCTAAAAAATAAAGACCTTATAACTAAAATGATTGAAAACGGTCATACAGTGGCAAATCACACGGCAAAACACAAAAATATGACCAAAATCAAAGATAAGAATGAATTTGAGCGCGAATTAAAGTCACTTGAAGAGTTATATGAGAGAGAATACGGGGAGAAAATGGCAAGGATTTATCGCCCACCCGAAGGAAGAGTAAATGAGCAAAATCTAATATGGCTCGAATCACTTGGTTACAAGACGGTGATGTGGTCCTTTGCGTATGCCGACTGGGACAACGATAGGCAAATGTCACCCGAAAAGGCCAAAGAAAAAATACTCGAAAATCTTCATAATGGCGAGGTTATGCTTCTTCATCCGACATCATCGACAAATGCTGAAATCATTGAAGATTTGATAAAAACATTGAAAGCACAAGGTTTTCGTTTTGGCGAAATAGAGGAACTTTTTGAAAACTGTGAAAAATAAATTTATATCCTTACTGCTCGTGGCATTGATTTTGACTTGTATAAGCCCTAAGGCGAAAGCCCAAAGTGTTGTTTATAACTCTAATAATGTCCACGCAGGAAAGAAGATTGCTTTAACCTTTGATGACGGACCTCACCCAAGATTTACTCCAAAAATTTTGGAGATTTTAGATAAATATTCTATCAAAGCGACATTTTTTGTTATAGGTGTGAATGTAAAAAATTATCCAAATCAGTTTAAGTCTATATTTGCACACGGTCACGAAATAGGAAATCATACCTATTCGCATAAAATTTTAAAATCACTACCTCAAAAGGAAATTGAAAAGGAAATTTTTGATACCCAACGCGAGATAGATATGATTTGCGACTACAAACCAAGTCTTATAAGACCCCCGTGCGGTTTATATGATAAATCGCTTGAAACAATAGCGGAGAAGTTGAATAGCAAAATTGTCTTGTGGGCAATTGATACGCACGATTGGGCGCACACCTCAACTAATAATATGGTTAAAAATGTCATTAGAAATATCAAAGACGGCGATATCATCCTCTTTCACGATTACGCAAGTGGAGAATACAACACCCCAAGCGCACTTGAAATATTAATCCCAATATTACTTGAAAAGGGTTATGAATTTGTCACAGTAAGCGAACTTTTGCAATAACTAAAAAATCCCCGAATTTCGGGGATTTTTTGCGCTTAATTAATAAAACATTTGTTTTCTAATGTGATCAAGTGCGCTTTTTTCAAGACGGGAAACTTGAGCCTGTGAAATTCCGATTTCATTTGCAATTTCGCTTTGAGTTTTTCCTGCATAAAATCGAAGATTGATTATTCTTTTTTCTCGCTCGTTTAAACTTTTTATCGCTTCTCTTAATGCAAAATTCTCAATCCAAGTTTCAGAACTTGTTGAATTGTCGCTAATTTGATCCATTATATAAACCGAATCCCCCGAATCATTAAAAACAGGCTCGTATAATGATATCGGCTCGGCTATCGCTTCCATAGCGCACACAACATTTTCTTTCTTTTCACCAAGAGTGTTTGCAATAAGTTCTATACTTGGTTCTTGTGCTAAACTTTTTGTTAGTTCTTCCTTTACCTGCAATGCCTTGTATGCCAAATCTCTTACCGACCGGCTTACCCGTATCGCATTGTTGTCGCGCAAATATCGTCTAATTTCGCCTATTATCATCGGGACAGCATATGTGGAAAATTTTACCTCTAATTCCATATTAAAGTTATCGATCGCCTTTATTAGACCAATACAGCCGACTTGAAAAAGGTCGTCCATATTTTCACTTCTTGTTGAAAAACGTTGGACAATTGATAAGACAAGACGCAAATTGCCGTCGATCAAAAGTTCTCTTGCTTTATCATCACCTGCCCGCGCTTTTATAAGCAAAGCCTTCTTTTCTACATCGGAAAGTGTTTTTAAACTTGAGGTGTTCACCCCGCAAATTTCTACTTTGTTAAAGTGCATTTTTATCTCCTATTCTTAATAAAATTATTGACCGCGGAGTCCTAATTTTATGCAAAAATAAAAATGGCAAAATATGAGATTTGTTAAATTATTTTAATTGAGAAAAGAAATTTATAAACAAATTTTGAAAGAAATTTGTCAAATATAGTTGACAAGTCTGAACGGATGTGTCATAATAAGATTGTCAAATATAATTGACAAGGAGGCTCGAATGAACGAAAAGATGAAGCAAGCGCGAATTCAAAATAATTTGTCTCAAACAGATCTTGCAAAGAACATAGGAGTTTCAAGGCAGACAATAAATATGATTGAAAATGAGGTATATAATCCAACAATAGAATTGTGTATTCGAATATGCAAGGAGCTTGGAGTTACACTCAATGATTTGTTTTGGAGGGAATGATATGTTTTATGATGAGCGAATAGAGAACATAAAAGGTAAAATAGCACACAATTCTGTTTTTATATCATTTTTATTATCATTAGCGCTTGGCAGCGTGCATTTGATAAATATAATCAAAAATGCTCCGAGTAATAAATATTTATGGCTTGTAAGCTTAGAATTTGTTATTTGTATTGCAACATTAACAGTGTTGATTATTGGATTTATTAAAAGCAAATTACAAGTTGAAGATGAGCGAACAAAAGCGGAGAAAAATTTGTTTTACAATAGCTGTGTGAAGTATTTGATAGGAACAATTTTGATTGCTTTTGCTTGCCTTTTTGGATTGATTGTCAGTCTTGAAATGCCTCATAATTTTGCCGATCAAGGCTTTGGCAGTATTTTATATGTTTTGCTTTTTGTAATAGGAATATATGTTGTTTATAGCTTCAAAAGCAATGATATATATTTTAATTATTCCATTATGGATAGTGGTCATTATTACAAAGGGGTTTTTAAAAATATTGGCAAAATGGGGCTTTACACATTAAGCCTATTCCTTCTTGCTATGACATCTTTTATCATAGGCATGCTGCTATTTGGAAATACTAATTCTAATTTAAATGTCAAAAATCTTACATACATAGTAATCTATTTTGTTATATCTTTTTTGGAGCTTGCAGTTATTTATTTGCTTTATTCATTCCTTGAAAAATGTAGCTACAATATTGAAAGGTCTATATCAAAATCTACAATTATTTCCTTGGCAATTACGGTTTTTATATATGTTGTATATACAGCAGGAGTGATTTTTGTGGACTCAACGGGAACATCGCAGGCAACTATAGTGCAGATCGTTTCTATAATCTCTACGCTTGATACTTACATTAAGTTTGCGTTTTTGCTTTTCCTTACATATTTTGAATATGAATATCAACGAATATGTAAAAATAAGCTTGTATCAGCTGCTTGTATAACAATTATTTTAGGGGAAATCCTTTCCGTTGTCATGGGTCAAGTTTCTAACAGCTTGGTTTTCGTGTTCATGCCAGAAATAATGAGTCAAGATGCGTATGTTATCAGTCGGATTTTATCGGTGTTGAATTTGTCAATTGAAAATATATCAAACATCGCTAATTCAATCGGTTTAGTTTTCGTCGTATTTGCACTTGTAAAAGACAAGGCGATTCATCAAATTCATCGTTTTGTTGCATGTGCAGGTGTAGTTGTATTAGTGGGGCTTGAATTGTTTTTGCGCACACAAATCGATGTTCTGAGTGTAAGTATATATCATTTTATTGCGGAAATAGCCGCGCTTTGCTATTTATGTGTCATTGTATGGCGTGTCAAGGGAAAGTCACAAAAAGAAACAGATAAAAACCCTCGGAAGGCTTAAGAATAATTGAGTTCAAAGGCATTAAATATTCAGTTGTTCATGCCTGTTGGGCATAGAGAATTTTAAAAACCTGTATTTTGATTGGGTTCAAAATACAGGCTTTTATTTGTTGAAAAATGAATTCTTTACGGTTGTAGCATGCTCGGCATAGAGGAAAGCATGTTTTCAATGAATATTCCATAGCCTTGCGTTGGGTCATTTATTAAAACATGCGTCACAGCACCAATGATGCGCCCATTTTGGATGATAGGGCTACCGCTCATACCTTGGACTATGCCACCTGTTTTAAGGAGCAAATTTGGGTCGGTTACCTTGACTCTGAAATTCTTAACCGTCGAAGAAGTTAGGTCGATATCCGATATTGAAACAGCGTATTTTTGAGGGCCATTTTCATCAAGAGTGCACCAAATATACGCCTCACCCTCTTTAATTTCTTCCTTGGGGCACACATGCATTTTGCTTTCGGGAGAGTTAACCGAATTTAACGAAATGATACCAAAAACTCCGTTTGATGAATTTCTTGAAAGAGAACCTATTTTTTTAGCATTGAAAACGCCTTTTAACTCACCTGCATCACCGCATTTTCCCTTCAAAACACCGTTTATAGTAACATCCATAACAACGCCTCTTGCAAGAGAAACAAGTTTTCCCGAAGAAGAATCACAAATTCCGTGTCCAAGACCGCCAAATGCTCCTGTTACAGGATTTATAAATGTTACCGTGCCAATTCCCGATGTTGAATCTTTTACGAAAATTCCTGTTTTATAAGTTCCATCATCGGTAGAAAAAACGGGTTTGAAAGAAAAAGTCATTTCATTGCTACCGCGAAGGACATTTAAAGTTATTTCACTGTCCGCGCTTGATGAAACAATAGATACAAAATCATCAATAGTGGTTATGTCTTTTGAATTGACTTTGATAATCAAATCACCGATTCGCACACCCGATTTGAATGCAGGTGAAACATTTTTACCGCTCGTAGATGAAAATCCTACAACCATTAGCCCTTTTGACATTATCTTAACACCAAACGGCATTCCCCCCGCATATAATTCGATTTTTGATAAATCTGTGGATTTGTCGCTTTGCACTTGGCTAACAAATGCGTCAATGCTCCCAGTTGCGCCTTCGCTTGCCCAAGTTGGCGTATATGCCATCGCAAATGAAGGCAATGTAAGGGCAAAAACCACTAATATTATCATTAAAAACCGAATTAAAACATTCGATTTTTTCATATTTTTATCCTTTCATATTTGTAATGACGATTTATAATTTAATCATCATAATTAATTTGCGTAGCAAAGAGAATTTTATGATTAACAAAATTATATGAAAAGATAATTAACTTCCAAGAAAAAAGTAAAATTTTACATACCTATTGATTTTAAATGAAAAAAGGGATATAATTAATTAGTAAACTAACGATTGAGGTGTAATATGAAAAAACAGGATTTAGAAACAATAAGAGAAAATACTAATAGAACAGTTTTGATGATGATAAATGAAATTTCAAAATTTTTTGAAGATGAAATGATAAAAAATAAGGATTTTGCAATTCTAAAAGATAAAACGGCAAGGCATATTTTATCATATTTATCAAGTAATGACGGAGCAACTCAACAAGAACTCGTCGTTATAAGTCAAATGAAGGGATCAACAGTTAGCGTAGCAGTGCGAAAACTTGAAACCGAAGGATATTTGCAAAGAGAAACGAATGAATATGATATGCGTTCGGTAAAAGTTTATTTAACAAAAAAGGGAAGGGAACTTTCCGAAAAAATAAAAAATCATCTCAATTCAAGAGATGAAAAAATTATGCACGGCATTTCGCCAAAAGATATAAGGACAGCAAAATATGTGCTTGAAAAAATGATTGATAATATGATAGATTGAAAAATCCGCCAAATTTGGCGGATTTTCTATTATTCTAATGCCTTTTTAATTTCGTGAGCCAACCATTCACTACCGATGTCAAGTGCCTCATAAAGTCCTGCTTTTTGGACTTGCTTTATTGGTTTGTTAACATCGTTTGTAGGACAAATTCCGCCAAAAACCAAAGCGGGATTGCCGTTTGCGTCTTTAATAACGATATCAAGTCTTAAAATAAAAGGATCATTTACAAATCCGTAATATAACACATCTCCCTCTCTAACGAGTGGCTTGCCTTTGTATTCTATATAATTCTCATGCTTTAAGTTCATAAAAAATACCGCCTTTCAATAATCATTTTGTATATTTTACTATATTTTTGCATATTTGTCAATATAAAAATGAGTATTCGTTGAAACAATGCGTCTTTTTCAACTTAAAAATCAAAAACCGCTTATAGTAAAAAATACAAGCGGTTTATAATTTTATGATTCAAATTGTTTTCCAAGAAATGATGATGCGGTTTGAATTAATTTAATTTCAGTTTCTTTGTCTAAACTCTCATTTCCCCCGCTAACCGAGGCAACACAGCCGACAACATCGCCGTCGGAAACGATAGGCATGGCATGTTTTATATAGGAATTTCCGCCACTTACAACGCTGATTTGATTTGAACCGTCTTTGTGCGAGTAGAGCGAGCGTTTTTCGAGTAGATTTTCAAACTCTTCGCTAATTCTCCTGTCCATAAATTCTTTTTTTGGCACTCCCGCACTTGCAATAACACTGTCCCTATCTGTTACAATTACTGCCATTTGAGAGGTTTTATACAGCGTTTCAACATATTGAGACGCAAAAATGGCAAGTTCGCCAATAGGTGAATATTTCTTGAAAATTACCTCTCCGTCTTTTCCGGTATAAATTTCAAGTGGCGCACCCTCGTGTATTCTCATTGTCCTTCGTATTTCTTTTGGAATTACGACTCTACCAAGGTCATCAATTCTTCTTACAATTCCAGTTGCTTTCATAAAAAACTCCTTTTTATTTGATTTCTCCATTATTGTTTGTTCTTTTTGGTTATTTATGCGATAATTTCAAAAAAACACAACATTTCCTATAAAATTCTTTTTTTATATTGAAAACGCACCTAATATATGTTAAAATAACTATGTATTAACTATTATATTCACCGAAAGGAGAAAATATGGAAACCATTGGAATGGCAGTTTATATTGCATTTGTAGTTGTTGCGTTATACGGAGCATTGTGCGGTGCAAGAAAAGGACTATACAAATCAATTGTTGATGTCGGAGTTACATTAATTGTTGCATTACTTTCTGTGTGGCTTGCAAAATTTGTTTCAAAATCTCTCGTTAATGTCGATTCATTAGTTGAAATAATAGATATGTTATCGGTAAATATGCCTAATATGGCAGAAACTCTTAATATGGTTAGAGATTTGATTGTGAACTTGTCTGAAAATTCCAATGCCGTTGGAATGCTAATGGTATTGCCGGCAATCATCCTTACTCCGATAATTTTCATTGTTTTGTATATCGTTATTGGAGCGATAATTAGAATTCCTAAGGCTATTGCAACCCGTTCGATTTTTGGCAAAAACGGTGGCGATGAGTATCGTGGCGGTAGCCGTATTTTGGGCGGAGTTGTCGGACTTGTTGTAAAGGTTGTATCTTTTGCAATCTTTATAATTCCGCTTGTTGGATATCTTAATATCGCAAGCGATACAATGTTAAAAATCAGCACAGCAGAGGGAACTCCTATCGCACAGGTTGAAACTCTTGAAGAAAATGAGGATTTTGAAGAAGAAGGGGATCTTGATTCCGAAGCAAATACAACTTCGACAATCGTTAATCTTGCTAAGTCTTGTAAGCAAATTCACGAAACTTCAATAGCACCAATTAAAAATAACCTTGCTATAAGAATAGTCAATGTTTGCGGTGGAAAGTGGATTTTTAACACTCTTTCAAGCGCAAAGGTTGAAGACGAAAAAATCTTTTTAAAAGACGAGATTGATGTTATTGCATCACTTTTCGTTGATATAACACCGCTTCTTAGCGCGCCTGTCGATCAATACGGTGAAACGCAAACTACCGCTATTACAAATATGACAAACACTCTTGAAAGAGCAACGGTTGTCCCAAGTGTAATTTCAGGCGTTATATCTTACGCATCACAGGCATGGCTCGATGGCGAAGATGTGCTTGGCTATCCAAAAGTTAATGTAGGTGAGTATTATGAACCAACTCTTGACAAAATTCTCACATTACTTGCATCTACTACCAATGATACAATCAAACAAGATATTCACACTGTTGGAAATATCGCAAATATTTGTATAACTTACGGAATGCTTTCCGAAATTTTTGGCGGCGGAGAAATCTTAACCGTCGTTCAAAAGGAAGCGTTTATGGGTGAGGTTTTTGTGGAACTCCATAAAAACCATTTGAGCCGTCCGCTTGCACAGGATATGCTCAATGCACTTAAAAATTATATTTATAGAATATATAATGATGTAAATGGAACAAATGTGCCATATCCTGTTCAAATTGATATGGAAAGATATACCGAACTTATGGTTTATAATGAAGGCGCACTTGTTGCAAGCATCATTAAAGACTTTACAACTTTCTACGATACTTTTGATATGAGCGAAACTGATAAGACTGAACTTCTTATTCAAACGGATCTTCGTTCTCTCGGTCGCGCACTTGATAAACTTGAAACAAGTTTGCTTCTTGGCGATTCTTATGAATTTTTAATTAGAGCAGTGCTAAAATCCAAAGGTGCAGCGGAGTTTAAATTCCTGACATCAGACTTTATCGATATGGTTTTGAGTAATGAGTCGAGTATGGAAACAATTCTCGTTGCCCGTCAGCAAATTGCTATTATCATGACCGCTGAAGATAAAGAAGAAAGACTTGATGCAATCGAACACATTTTGGAAAATGTAAACGATGATGTAGCAAAGGTAATGCTTGAAACACTCTCACCTAAAATTCTTGAAGATACAGGAATGAACGATGATAAGTCGCACGCACTTTCAAGCACAGTAGGTTCGCTTATCACTCAAATCGCATCAACTGAGGGCCAAATGTCGAGTGAACAAATGGCGAAGGAAGTTGAGGCAATTGACGCAGTAATTTCAACTGTCCATTCGGCAACCGATGACTACTGTGAAGGCACAAATGTCTTCACAACTCCCGAAGACGATGATTCACTAAGCGAAATGACCGCATCAGAACTTGTTGGAACAGTTATGGATTCAAATATCGTTTCTAATGCTATCGAATCAGCATCAAAGGATGAAGACGGCAATTTGATAGAGGACCCATATAAGATTTCTAACAAATTGACCGATAGTGATAAATCAAGCGCAAAGGACGCCATCGAAAATTACTACGCACAAAACGCATCTCCCGATGGCAATAACGAGGAACTTGTAAATAAACTCGGTTCACTTGCAAACATTTTCGGAATTGATGTTAGTCTTGGTCAATAACTAAAACAAAATCACCGCTATTTAAATAGCGGTGATTTTTAATTGATTTTTGCGTATAAATTAAGTTCCCAAGCGGGAATACAGGGAAGTCGCCTTAAAAATAATTTGTATGACGGATTTATACTGTTTAATAATTTAGGTAATGTAAATAAATCTTCGCTCTTATGATATAGCGATACAAGCAGGTCGGGAGCGCAGGATGTAAGTAACTCCTTGCTACCTAAAATAGCACGATATTCCGCCCCCTCAACATCATATTTAATGAAGTCAACCGACTCAACTACGCTATCGGGTTTTCTTGCCTCAACAGTTATAAATTTTGTTTGATGTGATGCAGTTCCCGACCCTGTGGAATTGCGATTTCCCGATGCGGAAAAATCAAGCGCCGTATCTTCATTCCAAGAGGCATAATTGTATGCTTGCACATCAATATCAGTGAGCGTTTCACAATAAGCGCAAAGTTTCTTAAAATTGCGAAGATCAGGCTCAAATGCGGAAATTTTGCGTAAATTTGGGCAAAGTTTAGAGTATTTTTTAACAGTATCTCCGTTGTATGCGCCAAGGTCAAGGAAACTTGTGTGCTTCTCGTAGGATAAAATTGAATCAATATCGCTATCAGTATCTTGACTTGATTTCAAAAACTCTATTTTTCCACTTAATTTAAAACGGATAACATCATCAAAAACTTCCTTTGAACGAGAATCAAATAGTAACTCACGCGCCTCGGATAATTCCAATTCGTGCTTGTCAAAAAACTCCTCATTGAACAAATCTCCCTCGCAAACAGGGACATCGGGAGCATATAATTCGTAAGTGGAGTCAAGTTCGTAAATTCTTTCCATTACATCGTCAAGATGTGTGCCAAAAGATAAAAGAATTATAAAATCTTTGTATTTTTCAACCGCTTGTGAGAAGGAAAGCACCATTTTTCCGCGGTATGAGTGACCGCGCACAAACCCGTCACTTGCGAAAACATCGGAATATGTAACTCCGTAAGACTCTAAAACTCGAATTATCTTATCAGCGCCATTTCCCATTCCGTAAATCAAAATAGGCTTGGTAACACCCTTTAAAAAAGTCCAAAGGTCGCAAGAAAAGGAAGAAAAAATATGTTGTTTAAAATTATTCATTGTAAAACCTTGATTTTTAATTTGTTATATGTTAATATTTATTATATAACAAATCTTTTATTAAATCAAGGAGAAAAATATGGATTGCATATTTTGTTCGATTATAAACGGTGAAATTCCGTCAAAAAAGATATATGAAGATGATAAAATTCTTTCGTTTTATGATATAAATCCAGAGGCAAATGTTCATTTTCTCGTTTTGCCAAAGGCTCATATCGTAAGTGCCGATGAAATAAATGAGGAAAATAGCGATATTATCGCACATATCTTCACCCAAATCCCCAAAATCGCAAAACTCGCAGGACTTACAAATGGATATAGAATTATAAATAACTGCGGTCATGATGCTTGTCAAAGCGTGCCACATATCCATTTCCATATCCTCGGTGGAGAAAAACTTCCGGAACATATAAAATAATTTTACTTGTAGAGTTGTTAATGATTCGATAGTTAAATGGCTCTTTCTAAACACAATAAAAGCACCTTTTTTAAGGTGCTTTTTTGCGTGAGTAAACATTGAAAATAGTTTTAAATAAAAGGATTTTTAAAATAAAAATAATTTTAAAATTTAAAAATTCAAAAAATCAACAATTTATAAAATTAAAAATTCAATTATTATCCGTATTTATCCAACCGCCGTTATCGGAAAGGCCATAAAAATCGTGTTGTCTTAAATACTCATAAACTGCAATCGCAACGGAATTTGATTGATTAAGAGAGCGCAGTCCTTCTTTCATAGGAATTCTAAGACATCTATCTTCATATTTTTCAAGAAGAGGTTCGGGAAGACCGCAACTTTCACGACCAAAGAAGAAAAATACCCTATCATCATATGTAATATCCGTATATCTTTTTGATGCTTTTTTAGTGAATAGATAAAAATTTGCATCGGGATTTTTCTCAAAAAATTCGTCAATATTTTCGTAGTAGTGTATATCAAGGTGATACCAATAATCCATTCCCGCACGCTTTAACTTCGCGTCATCAATTTTGAATCCAAAAGGCTTTATCATATGGAGCGACGCACTCGATGCGGAGCAAGTCCTTGCGATATTTCCTGTGTTTTGCGGAATTTCAGGTTCTAAAAGCACAATGTTTAGTTTGTTCATTACAAGTTCACACCCCTTTCGGTTAAATAATACCATTAATTTTGCCAAAAAACAACGCTTTTTGCGATAATTAAAATAAAAATTTACAAATAAGTGTAGATTTTTACTTTCCCGTGTGTTATTATATAATTTACAGTGGCTAAAATAGCCTTGAAAGACTCCTTATAACACGAAAGGAATAGAAATGGGATTATTTTCTAAAATTTTTGGAACATACAGCGATAAGCAAATTAAGAAACTTGAGCCTATTGTTGATAAAATAGAGGCTCTTGGCTCTCGCTATGAAAATATGAGCGATAGCGAAATGAGAGAAATGACTGACGCATTTAAAAACCGTCTTGCAAATGGCGAAACTCTTGATGATATTTTGCCCGAGGCATTCGCTCTTGTTCGTGAGGCATCTGACCGTGTTCTTGGCAAAAGACCATTTAGAGTTCAACTTCTTTGCGGAATTTTACTCCATCAAGGTAGAGTTGCCGAGATGAAAACAGGTGAAGGTAAAACTCTTGTTGCTGTTTTGCCGTCGTATCTTAACGCCCTTACAGGAAACGGTGTGCATGTCGTTACTGTAAACGATTATCTTGCGCGTCTTGGTTGTGAGGAAATGGGAAGAATTCATGAATTTCTTGGCCTTACCACAGGACTTGTTGTTCACGGACAGTCAAAAGAAGAAAAACAACACGCATATAACTGCGACATCACCTACGGAACAAATAACGAGTTTGGCTTTGATTACCTAAGAGATAACATGGTAATCTACAAGGACCAAATGAGCCAAAGGGGACACGCCTTTGCAATCGTTGACGAGGTTGACTCAATCCTTATTGATGAAGCAAGAACACCGCTTATCATTTCGGGTGCGGGAAATAAAAGCACTGAACTTTATGACAAAACCAACGCTCTTGTGAAAAAATTCACTAAGTTTGTAATCAAAGAACTTGACTTGAAGGTCGAACATGAAGATGTTGAGCAAGATTATATCGTTGATGAAAAAGCAAAGAGTGTAACTCTTACAAAACACGGAATTGAAAAGGCGGAGAAGTATTTCGAGATTGAAAACCTTGCCTCTCCCGAAAATTCCGAACTTCATCACCATGTTCAACTTGCAATTAAGGCTCACGGCATTATGCACCGTGATACCGATTATGTCATAAAAGACGGACAGGTAATTATCGTTGACACCTTTACAGGTAGACTTATGCCCGGTAGAAGATATTCCGACGGTTTACACCAAGCAATAGAGGCAAAGGAAGGCGTAAAAGTTCAAAGAGAAAACCGCACAATCGCTACAATCACATTCCAAAACTATTTTAGAATGTATAAAAAACTCTCGGGAATGACAGGAACAGCGCTTTCCGAAGAGAATGAGTTTAGAGAAATTTACGGACTTGATGTTGTTGAAGTTCCAACTAACAAGCCAATGATTAGAAAAGACTACAATGATGTAGTTTTCAAAACAAAGGCAGGTAAGGACAGGGCGATTATTAAGCAAATTGCCGAGTGCCACAAAAAAGGTCAACCTGTTCTTGTGGGAACTGTTTCGGTTGAAAAATCCGAGGCTCTTTCACAAAAACTAAAAAATGCGGGAATTAAGCACAATGTCCTAAACGCTAAACACCACGAAAAAGAAGCCGAAATCGTATCCGAGGCAGGAAAGTTCGGCGCTGTTACCATTTCTACAAATATGGCAGGTCGTGGAACTGATATTATGCTTGGCGGTAATGCGGAGCATCTTGCCAAGAAGGAAATGAAAAAACTCGGCTATGATGACGAAACAATTATGCTTGCAACAGGCTCATCACAGTCCGTTTCACAAGAAATTTTTGAGGCACGCGATGTTTTCGCCAACCTTAATGAGAAGTATAAGCAAGAAATTGCCCCCGAGGCTGAAAAAGTTCGTGAGGCAGGAGGTCTCTTTATCATAGGAACAGAAAGACACGAAAGCCGTCGTATTGATAACCAGTTAAGAGGCCGTGCAGGACGACAAGGCGACCCAGGCGAGTCAAGATTTTATCTTTCATTTGAAGATGATTTAATGCGTCTTTTCGGTAGCGATAGAAGAAGCGCTCTTGTTCAGCGCCTTCCTATTGATGAAGATACCGCTATTGATGCTAAAATTATATCGGGAACTATTGAACTTGCACAGGGAAGAATGGAAAGTAGAAACTTCCAAAGGCGTAAATATGTCCTGTCTTACGATGATGTAATGAATCAGCAAAGAAATGTAATCTATTCTCAACGCGCCGATGTCCTTAACGGTGTTGACCTTAAAGACAAGATTGCGGGAATGCTCAAATCTACCATTTCCGACTCTGTTGATACCTATGTATCAGGCTCACGCGATGAATGGGAACTTGATGAACTTACAAACAAATATATGTCACTTGCTCTTACAAAGGACGATTTCAAGGACTCCGAAAGTGCCGAACAAGTCAAAAAAGTCCTTATTGAGCGTGCGCTCGAAGTATGGAAAGGTAAAGAAGAACTATTTGGTGCTGATGAATTAAGAGAAATCGAAAGAGTAATCCTTCTTCAAAATGTCGATGAAAAATGGATGGATCATCTTGAAGCGATGGACGACCTACGCGATAGCATAAGTTTGCAATCCTACGCACAAAGGGACCCTGTAAACGAATATCGCCTTGCAGGTGCGGACCTCTTCGATGAGATGATTTTGTCCATTCGTGATGATACAGTCCGTGGTATTCTATCAGTTATGCCAAGAAAACAACCTATCAAGCGTATTCAAGTCGCCAGACCAAGCGATGAGGGATTTATGAAGTTTGGCTCGGGAGAAAAGAGAGTAGTTCGCTCCGCTCAACCTATTAAGGTCGAAAACAAAGTAGGTAGAAACGATCTGTGTCCGTGTGGAAGCGGTAAAAAATACAAAAAGTGCTGTGGCGCACCGAAATCCGAGGAATAAAATGGGATTTGGAATAATGTTTATTGGCGCTTGCTGTGCCTTACTTGGCGCATTAACAACGCTTTCGCCTTTTACCTATGTCGTAGGCAGTGCCGTGATTTTGTATTCGCTCAAAGAACTTATAAGGCAAAATAAAGTCTTTTTGGCGTCTATGATAATGGTGGCGGTTGAATTTTTGCTTGCTATGGTTAATATGTTTTTATATGTTCTTTCGCCAAATACTTTGGTGACAGAATATATTTCACTTGCATTAGCAATAGCCAATCTTTTTGTTTGCGTTGTTCTAATTACAGCAATTTATATTCTTGCAAAAGAAGTTGAACTTCCAAAACTTCAATCAAAAATCATAATAACTTATCTTTTAATGGGAATTTACTTTGTGGCGGTCGTGCTTCTTAATACCGTATTTAAAACAAATGAATTTGCCGTTAGCCGTCTTTCGGCAATAGTCTTCTTTGCGCAACTTTTGTATGTCGTTATGACTCTTGTTGTAATTGCGAATTCTTATATTAGAATTTGTTATGAAGATGATAAAAACATGGACACTCGAACAGGAAACAAGCCTCTTGATTTTCTAAATGATAAGTTGAATATGGCAATGACACCAAAAGAAAAAAAGGATTTAGAGAAGAATAAGAGGGATAAAGGAGATAAAGAAAACAAATGAAAAAAAGACACTTTATTTTGGCATCAATATTTCTATTTAACCCCATAATCAGTGTTTTTGATATTTTTCCCGATGTCCTTGGCTATTTCTTGATTATGAAGGCGTTTTCGAAAGCATCGTATGTCTATGATAATGCCGATGAAACAAGGCAACTTTTTAAAACGATGTCCTTAATTTCGATATTCAAGTTAATATGCTTGATTATTTTGCCGTTTACCGACTCTACAATGGCACTCGTATTCTCATTTACTTTCGCGATTATTGAATTTATTTTTGGAATTAGTGCATTTAGGCGTATGTTCGACACTGTTTCATATATTTATTTGCGTTTGGGAGAAGATGTAAGCGTTCCAAAATGCGAAAAATTAAAGCGCTTTACAATCGCATTTTTCGTAGTTAGAATAGCATGTTCGACAATTCCTGACCTTTTTGCATTATTTTTGAGCAATCCTCAAAAGGCGTGGATGTTTAGATTTAGAATTCTATTTTTCTTCATCTTAACCATTGTTGCGCTTGTTGTTGGAATAGTGTGGTTAGTAAAAACGATTTCGTTTTTCAAAAACACACTTACTGACTCCGTAAAAGATAAAATCGAAGTTGACTTTACCGAAACGATGAAAGATAGACAAAGTGTCTTTTTCTCAAAAGATTTTATCCTTGCAATAAGCACAATTTCCGTATCAATGTTATTTACGATTGACCTTTACATTGACAAAATCGACTTTTTGAGTGACCTATTTATAGCACCTATTTTGCTAATTACTTTTGGTTTTCTTTTGAAAAAAGGACATATTTTACTCGCTAAATATGAGAAACTTTTAATGTCAATGATTTGTGTGCATTTTGTGTCAAGCGTTTTCAATATCATATTCACAACAAGATATGATAAAGAATACTTAAAATCGAGTGTTTTAAGGAGCGATGGTGCGCTAAAAATGTATATTCCTGTCGCCGTTTTCGCAATTTTGAGTGCGGTTTTAATGCTATTTATAAGTATTCTCGTTTTGCGATTGCTCAAAAGGTATACTTTGCAAAGAATATACGAAAATCCAAGATTTTTCTCGGAATACAGTGTAGAGGGATTTGTGAAGGAATTTTCGGAAGAAATAGACAAAAAAATGCGATTTTCGTTTATATTAGCGATTGCATCAGGCATGTCATCAGTGCTATATCCTTTTGTCATTCCTTACAAGGAAGAATTTGTAGTTTTTGATAACTTTTTAGCGATACTTTTCTTTGTATCATTTATTTATACACTTTCGTATTTGAACGATACAATTTATAGAAAAATTTTAAAGTATTCATAATAAAATACAACAAAAAGTCTGCTACGGCAGACTTTTTAATTTATTTTTGAATATCTCTTGAATAATGAGTTGACGAGTGCTAAAATAGGGGTGTAAAAATTGTTATTTTGGAGATATTATTTATGTCCGATAAAATAGATATGTTAAATGGTGGCGTTGTAAAAAAGATTATTCGTTTTACAATTCCGATTATGCTTCAAGGCATTTTGCAAAGCCTATATAACTCCGCCGATATTGTAATTGTAGGTAGATTTTCAGGTGATTCGGCACTTTCCGCTGTTGGAGCGACAAGCGCCGTTTTCGGTGCTATTTTGACACTGTTTTTGGGAATTTCCGCTGGTGTTGATGTTGTTTTGTCTTTCCATCACGGTATGAGAGATAACAGGGGAGCAAAGCAAGTTATTGATACAGCAGTCATTTCCGCTCCAATTCTTGGTATTATAATGGCACTCATGGGCGTTTTCGCCACCGAGCCGTTACTTATTCTTATGAAAACACCTGTCGAAGGCGGTGTTTTAGCGGGTGCTACAACATATATGAAAATTATTATGTGTGGTGTCCCTTTTACACTTATTTATAACTTTTGCGCCGCTGTGTTTAGGACGGCTGGCGAAACGAAAAGACCGTTTATTTACCTTGCAATTTCGGGTGCGATAAATGTTATTTTGAATGTTGTATTTGTTGCAGGATTAAATCTTAGCGTCGTTGGTGTCGCTCTTGCAACAGTGATATCGCAAATTGCGTCCGCACTGTTCATTTTTGTTGATCTTTTGAAAAATGAGGGATTATTTTCATTTTCTTTCAAAAATGTGGAATTTTCTTGGCAAAAGTTTGGTAAAATGATAAAGGTAGGAATTCCTGCGGGCATTCAAAACTGTGCTATGAATGTTTCAAATGCGTTTTTACAGTCAGGAGTAAACTCTTTTGGACCTGATGCCATAGCAGGTAGCACAGCGGTATCTACTGTTGAAAGTTTGCTTTGGGTAACACTAACTTCATTCCAAAATGCCGCAACTACTTTTATTAGTAAAAATGTAGGCGCAGGGAAGATAGAAAGAGTGAACAGAATTTTCTATGCAGTCGTTTCTATGACTTTTGCGTTGGGACTTGTTTTGGGCCTTGGTTCGTTCTTGTTTGCCGACCCCATATTGAGAATATTCATAAAAGATAATCCTGTCGCAATAATGTTTGGCCATGATAGATTAAAAATTACATTTCCAATTTATTGTTTGGCGGGAATTATGGGAGTTTTACCTGGCGCGGTTCGAGGACTTGGATATAGCACGGCACCGTCACTTATTGCTATTTTTGGCGCGTGCGGAGTAAGAATAGTTTGGATCTATACAATATTTGAGATGTTCCCATCACTTAGCACATTGTATCTTGTTCACCCCATTACATGGGTTATAACAAATGTTGCCCTTGTAATTACATATGTCATTTGTTATAAAAAAGTGAAAAATAGAATAATGAACAGTAAAAATAAGATATTTATAGAGTAAATAAATTATTTTTAACATTTTTCAAAAAAGTATTGACAAACTGCTAATAAATGTGTAAAATATAATGCGTGACTAAGTCACGCTAAGGACCAATAGCTCAGTTGGTTAGAGCAACCGGCTCATAACCGGTTGGTCCGGGGTTCGAGTCCCTGTTGGTCCACCAAATAAAAGCACTCCATTTTGGAGTGCTTTTATTTTTGTTGTTAGTTCAGCGATTTTTGTATATCTTGACAAAAACAAGTAATTATGATACAATTTTATAGGT
>JAZNJK010000115.1:0-13265 GCA_045578005.1 Eubacteriales bacterium
CGACATGGCTACGATCCGACTTAAGGCATTTTCTTTAAACTTCTGCTCATTGTTCTCTCCTCCCTTATCTGCCGTTTCTGCGCTTAACGATATACTTGTTGGTTCTTGCCTTCTTGTTTCTTGTCTTAAGACCAAGAGCAGGCTTGCCCCATGGAGTTACAGGGCCGGGTCTTCCTATTGGAGACTTACCTTCACCACCACCGTGAGGGTGATCGCAAGGGTTCATTACAGAACCACGAACGGTTGGACGGATACCCATATGACGAGTCTTACCAGCCTTACCGATCTTGATTGTGTCATGCTCTACATTGCCTACCTGTGCGATAGTTGCCTTGCAGTCAAGACGAACAAGACGAACTTCTCCGGATGGGAGACGAACTTGAGCCATTCCGTTTTCTTTAGCCATAAGTTGCGCTTGCGCACCTGCTGTTCTAACAAGTTGAGCGCCCTTGCCTGGGTAAAGTTCGATATTGTGAATAATTGTTCCGACTGGGATATTTTCGATAGGAAGTGTATTTCCTGGTTTGATATCCGCGTCAGGTCCACAGCAAAGAACATCTCCATCAGTAACGCCAACAGGAGCGATTACATAACTCTTCTTTCCTTCATCATTTTGAAGGAGAGCGATGTATGAGGTTCTGTTAGGGTCGTATTCGATACCGATAACAGTTGCCTTTTCTTCGGTTCTCTTGAAGTCGATGAGTCTGTATTTTTGCTTGTTTCCGCCACCTTGGTGACGAACTGTGATCTTACCGTAACTGTTACGGCCAGAATGTTTCTTCTTGATTTCGATCAAACTCTTCTCGGGGGTAAACTTTGTTACCTCATCGAAGGATGCTACCGACATGTGTCTTCTCGACGGTGTAGTCGGCTTGTATTTCATTGTTGCCATAGCTTCTTACCCTCCGTCTTAGTTCAAGCCGTTAAAGAACTCGATTTCCTTAGAGCCATCCTTGAGTGTTACGATTGCTTTCTTCCACTCAGAGGTGTAGCCGTAATGGTAACCCATTCTCTTTGGCTTTTTCTTCATTATCATTGTATTTACGCTTGCAACTTCTACATTGAAGAGTTCTTCAACTGCTGCAGCGATTTCCGGCTTTGTTGCGTCCATAGCAACCTTGAATGTGTATCTCTTTGTTGAGATGCCATCCATTGACTTTTCAGTGATTACCGGTTTGAGGATTATGTCTTGAGCAAATTTCATTATGCATATACCTCCTCTACTTTAACTACTGCATTCTTTGCAAATACGATTGAGTTGCAGTTAAGAATGTCGTATGCATTCAAGGTGTTTGAGTATGCAACCTTAACACCAGGAATGTTTGCAAGGCTCTTTGTTACCATTGCGTCAGGTGCTTCAAGAACTACGAGGCTCTTCTTTCCTGCGCCGATTGCTTTGAGCATTGCTACCATTGTTTTTGTCTTGTATTCGCTCATTGCGATAGAATCAACAACGATCATCTCGTTTGCTTCTACCTTTGCGCTAAGTGCGCTGAAGAGAGCGATTTGCTTAACTTTCTTGTTAAGTTTTGTGGTGTATGAGCGTGGCTTTGGACCAAGAGCGATACCACCGTGTGTCCATTGTGGTGATCTTGTTGAGCCTTGTCTTGCTCTACCAGTGCCCTTCTGCTTCCATGGCTTTCTTCCGCCACCTGAAACCTCACTTCTTGTGAGAGTGGACTGTGTGCCTTGTCTTTGGTTGAGAAGGTAAGCTCTTACTGCCGAATGAAGAACTGCTTCGTTAACATCTGCACCGAAAACTTTTTCGCTAAGTGCGAGTGTGCCAACTTCTTCGCCGTTCATATTTAATACTTTAATATCTGGCATCGTTTCTTCCTCCTACTTATGCTTTAACGCTGTTGCGAATGAACACGATACCGCCACGAGCGCCTGGAACTGCACCCTTAATTGCGATAAGGTTCTTTTCTGCGTCAACTTTAACTACTTCAAGATTGAGGACCGTGAGGTTCTCGTTTCCATATTGACCAGCCATCTTCTTGTTTTTGAATACTCTGGAAGGTGTTGAGTTAGCACCCATTGAACCAACCTGTCTGTGAATAGGTCCAACACCGTGTGTTGCTTGGAGCATGTGGTGTCCCCATCTCTTAACTGCACCTGAGTAACCGTGGCCCTTTGTAACGCCTGAAACGTCGACCTTGTCGCCTGCTGCGAAGGTATCGACTGCTATTACATCGCCTACATTCATCTCACTTGCATTCTCGAGTTTGAACTCCTTAAGATGCTTTTGTGGTTCTACGCCTGCCTTTTTGAAGTGTCCGGCAAGTGGTTTGTTTACATGCTTTTCTGATGCTTTCTCGAAACCGAGTTGAACTGCATCATAGCCGTCTGTTTCGGTAGTCTTCTTTTGAACTACCACGCAAGGACCAGCCTCGATTACTGTCACAGGAACTACTACGCCGTTTTCAGCGAAGATCTGTGTCATACCGAGTTTTTTACCGATAATTGCTTTTTTCATTTTTGCTTCCTCCTAATTTAGGTTATTGGTTGATGTTTGTTTTTGTCGGGGCCAACCGACACATCAACTTGACCATCCGTCATCATAGCGTGTGCTACTGTGCGATCGGGTTTGGCTTTTTAACTTCCGCGTTTCTAACTTTCGGGTTAATTAAAGTTTGATTTCAATTTCAACGCCTGCTGGAAGTTCAAGACCTGCGAGAGCCTCAATTACCTTCTTTGAAGGCTTGATAACCTCGATGAGTCTTTTGTGAGTGCGTTGTTCGAATTGCTCACGACTGTCCTTATACTTGTGAACCGCACGGAGAATTGTTACAATCTCTTTCTCGGTTGGAAGTGGAATAGGACCTGATACTGTCGCGCCATTTCTCTTCGCTGTCTCAACAATCTTTTCAGATGCGGAATCTACGAGTTTGTGGTCGTAGCCCTTAACTCTTACTCTGATCTTCTCGTTTACTGCCATTTTGCTTTCCTCCTTATTAAATAGAATTTGACTTGGGCTGTTTGCTTTTACACCGCCCCGTGTGTTTCAATCACCCGCTTAACAAAACCGAACCCGTCAGCATATCATAGGTTCGGACAAATGCAAGCGAGCAATCAACTTGGAGCCCCAAGTGGAAGACCCTCGGCTTTACATTCTCTGCCGTGTGATCCGATACGCTCCACGAAAATTCCCTACAACACCTTAGCAGTGCGGTATTGTAGCAACCTCTCGCTTCTTCACATACCAAGCGGAACTATTTTACCATATATATATAATAGTTGTCAATAAGTTTTTGAAAATTTTTGGAAAGGCATTTTAGTCAAGTGCATAAAAATACCCCCATTTTTGTATATTTTGCACAAAAAATAAGATGATTCCTTGAAAAATCGGCGGTTTTTCGGCTCAAAAATGCCCAAAAAATCCGAAAATTTGTGAAAATTTCGTATGATTGCACAAAACGGCTATTTTTCTCTGTGATTTTTTTCTTCATTATTATATATATTAGACAAATGGTTTTTTATATTTTACACATTTTTTCTTCTTTGTCTATATATTTCTTGAAATTTTTCTTATTTTTTCGAAAAATTCACAAATTATTAACAATTTTTGGCAATTTTGGAGTAATTTTTGAGCATTTTTTGTTCCAACCGTGGATTTGTGTTGAGGTTAGAAATAAAATAAAAATACCGATTTTCAAGTGATTTTTTGAAAATCGGTATTCATTTATTTGATTTTTTGAGGATTATTCTTCGTCATTCCGAACGCCACTTGGAAGGTTTGCGATAACCATTGCAAGCGTTACGCCCTTGTATGAGCCACCCGAAATGTATTCATTTTCAATTTCCGTTCCTGTTGCGTGTTGGACCGTGTGAACTCCGTTTGCATCTATCACATATGCACAAATAATAAGAGTAAGGTCAGCGCCTGCATTTGCACCGAACATAATTGAACAATCAAAGTTTGCATAGTCGCCCTCGATTTCAACTCTAAGTGCTTTGGAACTGTTTACTTCATTATTTGCATCGAACAAGGTCTTTCCGCCAAATGCTTTTGCGTTAGCGATTACGATGCCGTATTCGATTTGACCGTTTATTTCCTCGTAAAGTTCAAGTGCTTTAAGGTTTACTGAGTAACCGCCGTTAATTGCGTTTTTGTCGGGGTTTGTTGAGTATCCTTTTGCTGTGAAGATAGGTGATGCTCCGCCCTGTTCTACTACGGACTCCTCACATCTTGTGCAATCGAAGAGTTTGTCGCCCGCTACATCAAAGGTAACATATACAATCTTTTCAAGTTCGCCTTTATTGTGTCCGAGAGCCGATGCGCCTTCAAGACCGCACTTTGAACATTTTACACCTTGTGTGCAAGTTGGCTCATCAGTCATTTGGTGAACACCGCCGTTAAGTTCTACGCAGTAGTTTGCACCGTAAACGATTGTGTCTTTAGTGTAAACTACACCATTTTTAACATCTTCAAGATACTGTTCATAGGAAACAAAATCTGCTTTTGTAAATCTCGAATAATTATATAATGTTCCAAGTTTCTCTGGATCATCGCCCTCATAAATAGTGAGAAATGGTGATTTTACCGAACCAAATGCATCAGTGCCCATAGAAGAAATATTTTTCGTTACAACAAAAATCCCAAGGCTCGAGTCACCCGAAAATGTTCCACCTGGTATTTTATCGCATTTAACCACCACTTTAGCAAGTGCCGTGCAAGCCTTGAACACGCCATCTCCAAGCACAACATTTTCAGGAATAACTATTTCTGTGAGGGACGAACAACCATAGAACGCGCTAGTTCCTAAGGATGTTAAAGAGTTCGGAAGAACAACCCCATCAAGTGAAGCGCATCTAAGAAAAGCCCTTTCTTCAATTGTAGTAATACCCTCGGCTAAAGTAACCTGTTCAAGACCTGTGCAGTCTTGGAAAGCATATCCCACTATTTTTGTTCCAGAGCCTACGCTAACTCTTTTCAGCGATGCTACTTTCGGTGCAAAATTTTTAACTATTTCCGTCAAGGAATTCGGAAGATCAATCTCTTGAATACATTCGCTTTCATAGAAATTGTATTCACCCATTGTAGTAACGCCTTCGGGAACTTTAAGTGTCAAAAGTGAAGTGAAGCCTTTGTCTTTTCTGAAAACTCTATCTTGAACTGTTGTAAAACCGACAGGAATTTCCAAACGGACAACGGATCCGTTTGTATACTCTACTCCGATTGCGTTTTTAATAGCGGAGTAATCAAACTCATCTCCCGAATCTTTTTTGGAAAATGTTGTATCGGTGCATTTCAAGATGTAGTATGCAGGGTAAACGACATATGAGCCGTCCGAGTTTTTGAGCATTACTCTTGATGTGGTATCAAAGCCGTCCTTTGGGGCGATACCTGTGATTGTTTGTGTTTCGGTCCATTCGGGGATTACAGTTTCTTCTGCGTTAACGAAGATAGCGAGAGAAAGTGCAAGCACGAGTGACATAAGAAACACTACGAGCATTTTTCTTTTCATTTTATTTTCTCCTTTGTCAAAGCGCCCTTGTGTGCGCAAAATATTTATATGTGTATATGTTACCATATAAGTATATGTATGTCAATACATTTTGCACAAAAAGTTAGCACCCCCCGATTTTTGCGCAAAATGAACAAAGAATTAAGTTAGCGAAAATCATATGACATTTTTACAGTCGCAACCTTGTTACTCAATTCGTTTGCGATTGTCAAAACGGCGCACATTTTATAATTTGTTAAAATGTTCATATGTTCATATATTTGTTTTTTAATAAAGAAACGGGGCATTTTGCTTATTTTGTGCAAAAAATGTCCCGTTTTATGATTATGAAGAGTGATTTTACCTTGGCGCAAGAGCCTCGACGGTTTGCCGTGGGATTATTTCAAGAAATGCGATGTTTTCTTATCTACTTATTTCTTGCCCTGTCCGTAGTATGCGTTTGGTCCGTGTTTACGGTCATAGTGCTTACGAAGAAGGGTTTCCTGCATTCTTTCGGTTTTGCCGTTTGCGTTAAGCATAAGCATTTCGGTATTATATGCCATCATAGCAACTTGTTCAAGCACTACTGCGGCTTCAACCGATGATTTTGCATTATCGCCCCAAGTGAATGGTCCGTGTGAATGAACGAGGGCTGCGTGCATTTGAGTTGCGCCGATATCTTTAAGTGCTTCAAGAATTACTGTGCCTGTTTCCTTTTCGTATGCGCCCTTAATTTCCTCATCGGTCATTTTGCGTGTGCAAGGAATAGTTGTGCCGAAATAGTCAGCGTGAGTTGTGCCATACGGTGTAATTCCTCTACCTGCTTGCGCATAGATTACCGCCCAAGGAGAGTGAGTATGAGTTACGCCACCGATTTCGGGGTATGCCTTATAGAGTTCAAGGTGGGTAGCGGTATCGGACGAGGGTTTATAGTCGCCTTCGATAACATTTCCATCGAGGTCAAGGACAGGGAGCATATCGGGAGTTAGGTCGTCGTATTCAACACCTGACGGTTTTATTACGACAAGTCCCTTTTCTCTATCAATTCCACTAACATTTCCCCAAGTGAATGTAATCAAGTTATATTTTACGAGCATCATATTTGCTTCGTATACTTCTTTTTTAAGTTGTTCAAGCATTGCTTTTCTCCTTATATTTTTGATATACACAATTATATATCAAGTTTTATATTTTATCAATAGTTTTTTAGATTTTTGCCCTTAGTTCGATTACCTTGCCGAGAATGGTGACGGGAATTGTCCTAATCTCCTCGTTTGTGAAATATGTCGGCTCATAGGCAGGGTTGGTTGGCATTAAGCGAATACCATCGGTATAGCGAACGATTTTCTTCATTGTCGCTTCCTCACCGACAAGCACGATTGCAATATCACCATTGTCAACACTGTTTTGGCAACGGACAATTACAGTATCGCCACTTGAAAAGCGCGGTTCCATACTTTTGCCTTTGACTTTAAGACCGATAAGGGTTGCGCCCCTTGCAAGTGATGCGTCAACATCGACATACTCCTCAACATCTTCAATAGCATCAATTGGTATTCCTGCGGCAACATTACCGCACACGGGGACTTTTATTGTATTTGCGCTTATTTCTCCTGTTACAAGTTCGCCAATGCTAACACCGAAAAGTCGCGACAGGGTTGTTATTGTATTTGTGTCGGGTGTGCTTACTCCACGCTCATAGGCGGAGTAGGTTTGTCTTTTGATACCGAGTGCCTCAGCAACATCGGATTGGGTGAGTCCTGCGCCCTTACGCGCGGATATGAGTCTTTGTTTTAACATTTCTTTCTCCTTTCCTAATTTAGCACATATGCTAATATTGGGTGGCAAGTTGTAGGTAATAGGTAAGAGGTAAGAGGTAATAAGTAGAGGATAATTATTATGTTTTTATCTTATTTCTTATCTTATTTTTTATCTTATTTTAGTTCTTTGATTTTATTTTAGCAAATATTTTTTGCCTTGTCAAGCGATTTTGAAAAATAAATGTCAGTTATTTTTGACATCTTTTGCTTGAAAATGCAAATTTAATTTGCTAAAATGGTAGCGCAAGGCAAAAATAAATTGCTTTTGCTAACTTCCACGGTTGTTTTCAACCGGTAAAAGCCCCGTGCCCGACAAATCTTTTGCGACGACTACTCGCAGTCGTTCTCCCGCAAGAGTTCTTGATTTTGGGAATTTGTCAAGATGTTGGGATAGATTTTTAATGTCTTCACTTGATAGAGGTGTTTGACCACTTGCTGTTATGTTTTTAGCAAGTGCGTTGCCGAGTGCTTCGAATGGCTAAATGCCCTTTTTCGCACACATATCAAGGTTTTTATGGCTATGCCGTTCAAACGGTTGGTGAAACGGGCAAATTCAAGAACGAGACACGCAAAGAATGAAGCAGTGTGGTGCGTTTTGGGTAAAATTTGCGCAGAAATCAATCTTATGTTCGGCAACGCCCTTTAATTATCGATTTGCTTTTAGGAGGTTTTTAAGATGTGTGACATCTGCAATTCTTTATTTGGACACTTGGCTTCCTGTCCTGAGGCGAGTGTTTCTTCATCAACTTATTGTGACTTTTGTGAAATGAAAATTGGACACGGTGAAAAAATGGTTACTTTCCCCACAGGGCAGACTCTGTGTGGCGATTGTGTTAGCAGTCTTGACCTTTCCGACCTACTTTTTCTTGCTAACTGCGAAAACATTTTCGACCTTATCGAAGAATTTGGCATCGGAGATATCGAAACGGTCGGACGGCTATGACAAGCGAGGTTACTTATGCCGACCTTAAAGCACTACACGCTCTACACAAAGAGATTGAGTGTGATAGGGTAACACTTGCTTCCATTCGTAATAAGTGCGACTATGTGTCCGTAATTGGACTTGGTGGGATTAAGAAAACCATTTATGCCGATGAACTTGAACGACTCGAAAGGCGCATTGAGGAACGGGTGCATAAATCGTTTGAACTGTATCACAAAATCCTCGATTTTATAGACACTCTTGACGATGCACTTTTAAGGCTTGCCCTCTCTTTGAGGTTTATAAACGGTTTATCGTGGGACCAAGTTGCCGCACACATAGGCGGTGGAAATTCGAGCGACGGAATTCGAAAATATTGCGATAGATTCATGAGAAAAGTCTTTCCCGATTACAAAAAGAAATAAAAATGTGGTTTTTAGAGGTTGTTGAGCGCTTTTTACAAGATTTTTTTGATAATGTATTGATTTTAGTTATAATGTGTGTTAAAATATGTTAGTATTTTATTTTATAACATAGGGGCACAAGATGAGACAAAAATATCGTTTCCTAAAAAAATCGCTTACAATTTCGGTTATTTGCCTTTTGGCAATCGCACTAATGAGCGGACTTTGCTTTTCGTTTATGTATGATGCACCGACTTATACATTGAGATTTCCGCATGTTGTGACAGGTCTTCTTTATTTCGCCATTCTTGCAACTATCGCGTATAGTGTTTACTTCACGATAAAGGTCAAGAGCATCAACATTACTCGCATTAAGAAAACAAGCAAATTTATGAATTTCGCTTCAACTCTTGGCGCAATCATGATGGTTATATTCTTTATCTACGAGTGTGTTGTAAGCATTACAAAGGCTAATTTTCAGGCTTATTTCTTTTTCAGAGTAATGAGATGGCTACTCACTATACCTACTTGCGTTTATTTCGCATTTCAGGCTATGCCTAACAAGATTAAGCGTGTTAAGATAATGCCACCTGAGTATGTCAAACTTATCCTTTCGATATGTTCCGTGTTTTGGTGCTTGTTTGGTATTCTTACAACTTATTTCAGTTCACTTACCGCAACGGATATTGCAAAGATTTCGCAACTTTTCGTTTATGCGTCGTGCGCACTATTCCTTGTATTTGAGGGTAGATTTGAAATATTCGGCACAGGTGACAAGGCGTATTTAATTTCCGCTTTCACTTGCTCCGCACTCACACTCGGATTTCCTTTCGGAATTTCAGTTGCGAAGATTGTTGGCAAGATGTCGCCTTACAGAGCATTTTCACAACCTGAACTCATTTTGAGTGTTGTAATAGGAATTTACGCACTTTCAAAGATGTTCGCAGTTGTTCTTACAATGCGAGCAGTTGCCGAAAATTCAAGTAGGGCATCTCACGCAAGTAAGTTTGACAGGAAATCAGTCGAAAAATCCGACAAGGAAAACGTTGACAACGCCGAGGTTGACAAGGTCGAAAACAATAGCGACGAAAACAAATAAGTCCTTTAATGTATCTAAAAAACGAGAGAATTTTCATTCTCTCGTTTTTGTTTTGCTTTATTACAGGAAAAATTCGCGTTTCAAGGTTTCATCAATAGAACCTTTGCAAATTGGAAAATTTATTAGGAGTTTTTATGCGCGATATTTTTTAGCCTGTAATTCAAACATATCACAGTATTTTCCGCCCGACTTTATTAGGTCATCATGACTTCCGCTTTCGATTATTTTTCCGTTTTCAAACATATAAATTCTATCGACATGTCTTGTGGTAGAAAGTCGGTGAGTGATGAACACTACTGTTTTGCCCTTTGCGTTTTTATCTATGCCGACATTTAAGTTATATTCGGCTATCGGGTCGAGGGCGCTTGACGGCTCGTCCATTATTATGAGTTCATTTTGTCTTGCGAAAACTCGGGCTATTGCGATTTTTTGGTTTTCGCCACCGCTAAGTTCCGTTCCGTCTTTATAAAACTCTCTTGTGAGTTCAGTATTAATTCCGCTTGGAAGAGCGCTTAGTTTTTCACCGAAAGTGCTATCGCTAAGTGCGTTTACAACCGTTTGTTCCCTCTCGGGGGTGTAGATGTCAGCAAGGACATTTTCGGCAACACTTGCGGCAAACACCTTGTAATCTTGGAACACTGCACCGATTTTACCGCGCAAACTATCAAGAGTGTATTCCTTGATATTAATTCCGTTAACAAGGATTTCGCCCGATGTAACATCGTAAAGTCTCATCATAAGTTTTGTAACGGTTGTTTTTCCTGCACCATTATATCCGACAAAGGCAATTCGCTCACCCTCGTCAACTTTGAAACTTACATTTTCAAGCACATTTTTATCTCCGTAGGCGAATGATACATTTCTAAACTCGACTGATTTAAAATCTTCAAGTTCTCGCTCGCCCGAAATGACAGTTGATGCGGTGGACAAGAATTTTCTAACCTTATCAGCAAAGATTGAGTCCTTATTTATCTCGGCAAGTCGCCATTGGATTTCGCACAACATATTACGCATTTTATTAGCCGAGGCAATAGCAACCGCAAATCCGCCAATGAGGATATTTCCCTCGAAAAGATGATAGGTCATAAAAAGTATTATGAACAAATCTTCACATAGATTTATGAGGGAATACGATATTTGAATGGCAAGAAGGCTTTTTTGCCTTTTGAGAATAATTCTTTTTTCCTCGTTTTTGTTGGCATCATACTCATTTTCCATATTCTTGGCAATTTTTGTAAGGCGGATTTCCTTAGCATATTCGGCAAGAGAGAAAAATCTTTGCATATACCATTCTTTGCGCCACACCTTATTCGCCATAAGTTGATACTTATAGTAAACTGCGTTACTTATAATATCAAGTCCCATTGTAGCAAGTGAAAATCCGAGAATTACAACCGCTATTATCGGGTTTATGGTAACAATTACACCGAACACGGACACCGACGCAACAAGGCATCTTATTATGTCGGATAGCATATCAAGAGTGTTTATAATACTCTTGTCGCAGTTTTGCATTGAGTAGATAAAATCATTGTAAAATTCGGGGGTATCGTAGCAAGCAAGGTCTATTTCGCTCGCCTTGACGAAAAAGCGCTTGTGGAGTCGCCTTATAAAGTCGAGTTTGTGCATCGGGTTATAGATTTTCCAATGCCACGAGTAAAAGAGTTGATATGCAAGCATATAGCCTGCCATTATAACAATTAGCCACAAGATTTTATCAAACGGCTCGCCTCTATCAAGAGCATTTAATATCTCACTGGTAAGGTAGATTGTAACACCGTGGTTAAGTCCCGTAATTACGCCCATTATAAGTCGCAAAACACAAAGACCGGGGGCGATAGAAAAGACAGTTTTGATTATGAAGATATTGTTTTTTATTGCCTGTGAAAGTTTAACCTTTTCCTTCTTATTACTCATTTACCTCACCTCCCTCGCCATTTTCGATGTCTACATAGTTTTGAGCCTGTTTTTTGAACATATCGGCATATTTTCCGTTAAGTGCAAGAAGTTCGGCATGTGTTCCGCTTTCGACGACCTCGCCCTTTTCAAGCATATATATTCTATCAGCACCAACAGCACTTGAAAGGCGGTGAGATATGAATATCATTCCTTTGCCCTCGCCCGCTTGCATCATATTGTTATACATCTCGCTTTCAGCCACAGGGTCAAGCGCACTGCTCGGCTCGTCAAGGATTATAAACGGTGAATTTTTAACAAATGCGTGAGCGATTGCTATTTTTTGACTTTGACCGACGGAAAGGACTGCTCCGTTTTCGTCAAACTCCTTAGTGAGCATAGTTTCAATGCCGTTTGGAAGTTCCATTACTCTATCATACGCACCGCTCTTTTTAAGGGCATCAACGACCAACGCATCATCTCCCTCTTCTCTTGGGCGCATAAGAACATTTTCAAAAACGGGCAAGGCAATGGTTTTGAAATCTTGAAATACTACGCTAAACATATCACGGTATTTATCAAGTTTTATATCCCTTGCGTCAACGCCACTAAGGGTAACGCTTCCCTCGGTTGGGTCGTAAAGCCTTAAAAGGAGTTTAATAAGCGTGCTTTTGCCCGCACCGTTGTGACCGACAAGGGCGATTTTTTCGTTTTTGCCTATTTCTATATTTACATTTTTCAAAACATACTCATCGCTACCGTCATACTTAAAAGAAAGGTTTGTCACTTTAAGTGTGCCTCGTGTCGGGTCGAGAGAGTTTTCGTTATCCTTCATTTTCGGCTCATAGTCCATAAAGGACTTGAAATCCTCAAAGAACAGGGCATTTTCGTGAATGGAGTAATACCTATCGGTTATAGATGTAAATGTCGTTGTAAGTTGCGATACGGAGTTTATAACTACGGCACAGTCACCAATTCCGAGTGCGCCTGAAACGACTGTGCGGAAAATCGCATACGCAATAGCAAGCGGATTTGTTATTATACTTTGCACTCCCGTTTGCGCAATTTCAAGAAACATTTCTTTAAGTCCGTATTTTCGAACTATGTTCACTCTTTCGTCAGAGGCGGTATCGTATCTTTGAAGAAGTAGTTCCTTTGCGTTTGTTAGGCGCATTTCCTTGGCATAATCGCTTGAATAGAATATTCTTTGAGCATATTGAGCGCGCCTGTGCCACTCTCTATCCTCGGTTGAGTGCTTGTGCCACAGTTCGTTCCACTTTCTTTTCAAAAACGCTCCAAAAAGGGGCAAAACCGCAAAGATTATGAACACAGGGTCCATTGTAAATAGTAATGAACCATACAAACACATTCCGATTATCACGGCAAAGAAACTTGTAACATTCCATGTTATATTCCACATACGCCATACAATGTCAGTCGATGCTTTTACATACTTATCGTAAAATTCGGGGTTTTCATAGCACGCAAGTTCTACACTTGCACTCTTTCTAAACAATCCTAAAAGGACTTTTTTCTCAACCTTAATAAACGATATGTTTGTGACATAATCGGTAAGCGGTTGAACGATAAGACTAAGAAGCGAGGGAACTGCTACCGTAATAAGTGCGGTAAGGGCTACTGTTTTGAAAGTTAAGCCGTCCACAAATGAGTTTATTA
>JAZNJK010000116.1:0-8358 GCA_045578005.1 Eubacteriales bacterium
TAAGCACCGAGCCAAGCACCGACTGTTCCGCCTCTTGTGAAAAGGGCAGTCTTCTTTGTAATCCGTCCATATTAACCTCTTATTTCTCGGCAACTTGGACAGTCAACTTACCGACAATGCCCGAGTAGAGTTTAACATCTACAAAATAAGAGCCGAATGATTTGATTTGTGCATCAAGGTCAATTTTGCGCTTGTCGATGTCAATTCCGTGTTGAGATTTAAGTGCCTCGGCAATATCCTTTGCGGTGATTGCACCGTAAAATCTTCCGTCCTTGCCTGCCTCGGCAGTAAGAACAACCTTTGTTTCGTTTATCTTGCTTGCAAGTGCGCTTGCCTGAGCCTTTTCAACCTCAATCTTGTGTGCCTCGCTTGATTTTTTGTTATTAACATCGGCAATCGCCTTTGCATCGGCAACGGTTGCAAGTTTTCTTGGGAAAAGGAAGTTTCTTGCGTAGCCGTCGCTTACATTTATGATGTCGTTTTTCTTACCTTGTCCTTTGACATCTTGTAATAATACTACTTTCATTAAAATTAAGCCTCCAATTTGAAATAATCGTCAATAGCATCTTGTAACAGTTCGATAGCCTGTTCAACAGTAGTGCTTTTAAGTTGTGCGCCCGCAGAGTCGTATCGTCCACCGCCTTTGAGTCTTTCAAGGATAAGTTGAACATTGACTGTGCCGTTTGAACGCGCTGAAATATGAACAACATCTTCAATTTGCATAATAGCAAACGATGCGCTAACTCCCTCAACAGAGAGAAGGCTGTCCGCAACCTTAGCGGCAAGTGCGCGGTCGGTGTTTTTGTCGCCCGCTTCAAGACTAACTGCAATAGCGGTGTTGTTTTTATACATTTCGACCTTTTGACCGAATTTTGAAATTTGACGGTAGTCGGCAATGTTTGATTTGAATAGGTCTTGAATAGCCTCGTATGAAGCCTTGTTTTCAAGTAGATACATCGCTGCACCGTATGTTTTAGGACCTGTTCCTTTGGTGAACTGTTTAGTGTCAAGCGAAATTCCCGCAAGGAGCATATTTGCCTCGACCTGTTCAAGTGTTGATGGCGGAATGCTTTGTTCAAGCATTTCGGTAACAAGTTCACTTGCACTTGATGATGCGGGGTCGATGTAGTCGATAAGCAATTTCTTCTCGCTCTCGCTCGTTTTTCTGTGGTGGTCAATTACAACTATGTTGTAAACATTGTTATAAATATCAATGGACTCAAACATTTCGGGATTATTTACATCGGCAATAACGAGAAGAGTTTCACTCTTAATAAGGTCAAGACCTTTTGCCGAGTCAACAAACAAGCCCTTGTATTTGTATTCGTCGAAGAATTTTAGGCACTTTTTAACATTCGGGTTTTTAAGGTCGGTAACGATATTGACCTTAACACCGCAAAACATCGCAAGTCTTGCAAGACCTACACTCGCACCGAATGCGTCAAAGTCAGGGAACTTGTGTCCCATAATGAGAACATTAGATGCGTTTGCCATATATGATGCAAGTTTCGTTCCCGCTACACGAGCAGGAACTTTTGTCTTTTTGTGAACTGTGCTTGTCTTACCGCCAAAGAATGTTGTGTTCTCCTCGGTTTTAAGCACCGCTTGGTCGCCACCGCGCTGTAATGCCATATCAAGCGCAATATGTGCTGCTTTTTCTTTATCACTGAGTGAGCCGTCAATCTTGGCAACACCGATAGAGATAGTGACAGGCATATATCCGTTACCCACACGGATATTTCTAACCTTGTCAAGAATGTCGAATTTGTTTTCGATAAACAGGTTGAGGTCTTCGTTGCGGAAAATGAACAAGTATTTATCCTTTTCGTATTCCTTCAAAATGCCGTTAACGGAACTTGCCCATTCACGCATTTCGTTTTCAATCTTGCCCGATGCCTCGCGGTAGTTTTCTTGCTCAAACTGTAAAAGTTCTTCAAGGTTATCGACAATTACATAAGCAACGATTTTTTCATCGTCCTCAATGAATTTGCGAAGGTGTGTAAGTTCAGTAACATTACGGAAGAGAATGAGCGAGTAAATTTTTCCCGATGAATTGATTCTTGTAACATCAATCTTGTAATTCTCACCCGAGAGGGACACGATAATTTCCTTGTCGCGCTTGTCCCCTTCTTCGGGAAGAGGGTGCTTCATAAGAACATTAAGGTTTTTGCCAAGAAGTGATGCGTTAAGTCCCGATGCACTTTGCGCAAAGCGGTTAAACCAAATAATCTTCTTTGTGTCGTCGCAAATGAGCGCAGGTTCAGATGATGAATTTACAACATCATACATAATAGAGCCAAGCACAGGACCGCTCGGTGCGTGAACCTTTCTTCGCTTTTCGATAGCGCTCGTTCCTATTGCAACAAAAATCGAGAGCGAAATAAATGCCATTGCCATAATAATAGCAATAAGTAACATATGTTCAGGTGTTTTAGATGCCCAAAAAACTCCAAGGGCAGTAGCACACGCCCCCAAAAATACCCAAATTATGTTTCGGAATATTTTGATGTAGGACGGGTTTTCGTTTTTATCATACATATTTGTTCCTCCAATGCTTCGCAAATGCGGAATGATGAATGCGGAATGCGGAATGAGTTTGTATAGTTGGGATTTGAAGCAATCGCTCCTAACTTTTGGGAAATTGCTCGGGGAGTGAATAAACAACCACTATTTTATGATGTCGGCACTCGGTTGGCGGTCCGCACCGTCTTGCCTCCCGAGGCTCTCGGGCGGAATGAATTGACCTATGGTCATGAATTGTGCTTTGCACATGAATTGTTCGCAAGCGAACATGAATTGGCTAACGCCATGAAGAATATTGCTCGGGCGCATACGCATATATACAGTTAGTTTATCATAAAAATATTCATTTGTAAAGTAGTAATATGCAATTTGCTCTTGAAAGAGGTGATATTTTGTGATATACTTATGATGAGTTAATATGTAAACTAATTTCTTTTAAGGGGAAAAACGATGAAAAAACTCTTTATTATGATGTGTAGAAAAGAGGGCGACACCGCAGGACTTGACACTACCGAACTTTATTTTTCACCTCATTTTGAGCATACATTCAGAAAATTCGCAGATGCTATGAAATTCATTGATGCGGAGTATGAGGTTGTAAATTCTTCAACTTATACGCTAAACGGAGTGTCAAGAGATATTGATTACGACCTTGACGATATTATCGTATACACACACCCCCTCGCTTTTTTGGCAAAGAGAGAGTGCGTTGAGTCATCAATTCGCCATGTTATGTCAAATGAACTTGCTTGTGCGACAATAGGAAACGAGGAAAATCTTTATGCGGTAGTGAGCAAATGCTCAATCCTTACCGATGAGGCGAATATTGAAAGCCCCGAGGCATTTTTTACTCACATTAGCGAATATGGAACGCCTGTTGAAACGATAAAACTTTTGACAAACGAAAAAGCCGAGCCAAGCGATAAAATTGAATACGCAAGAAGAAGTGAGCGATATAGACAGGAGTTTATTGACTACCTTTGCGCATTCGGTGTTAAAATTCAAGCAAGAGATGGAATTGTCGTGTCCCCTGCAGCCACAGTAGGTGAAGGGACAACGATTTTGCCAAATACACAAATTGTCGGTCACTCGTCAGTAGGAAAGGATTGCCTTATCGGTCCTAACAGTATCGTGTCAGGCTCAATCGTTTGTGACGAGTGTGCGGTTGACAGTAGTTACATTTACGCATCAACCGTTGAAAAGAATGTTGAAATAGGACCGTTTTGTCACTTGTCGGGCGGTTGTCATACGCTCACAGGGTCGAAGATTTTGGCATATTCCAAGATAAAAAATGTAACTCTTGGAGTTGCAAGTATTCTTCACGAGCATTGTCTTATTGAACATACCGAAATCGGCTCACGAGTAATGATAGGCTCGGGAACGAGAACGATAAATTATGATGGTAAAAAGCAATCCGAGTGCAAAATTGCGGATAATACATTCATCGGCGCAGGTGTAAATCTAATTGCCCCACTCACTGTTGGAATGGGCGCATACATAGCCGCAGGTTCAACAATCACTGATGATGTCCCTGTTGGCGCGCTTGCAATAGCGAGGGAATACCAGTCCAATCATGATAATTGGGCGAAACGAAGAAAAAGATAAATTTCCAATTTACGATACGCCCAGTATCATGATTGGAAATGCGGAATGATGAACGATGAATGCGGAATGCAAAAACTTTCGCAAGTTAGGAGATTTGCTTTAAACTCCAACTGTGCAAACACATTCCGAATTCCGCACTCCGCATTTATACGAGGTATACTATGTCAATATTTGATTTGTTTAAAAAGATAGAAAATGAGAAAAATGCGACACAGGGTGGCGCAATTTCGCATATTATAGTGGGACTTGGCAATCCGGGAGAGGAGTATGCGCTAACTCGACACAATGCGGGGTGGATAGCGCTTGACCACCTTTGTTCCGTGCTTGGAGTTAAGTGTGACAGGGCGAAATTTAAGGCGCTTGTTACCGAGGCGCAAATAGGAAGTAGCCGTGTCCTTTTGATGAAACCACAAACATATATGAATAATTCGGGCGAGGCAGTTGCCGAGGCGAGTAAGTTTTATAAAATCGCCCCCGAAAATATCATCGTTTTTTCCGATGATATGAGCCTCGATGTAGGCAAAATGCGTATTCGCAAAAAGGGAAGTTCGGGCGGTCAAAAAGGACTAAAAAGCATCATAGAACACCTAAAAACAGACACATTCCCCCGTGTAAAGTTTGGAATAGGTCAAAAACCGCACCCCGATTACGATGTTGTTGATTGGGTGCTTGGTAAATTTCCAAAACAAGACCTTGAAACGCTTAATAAGACAGTTGAGGATATTTGTGAAATAATGAAGTTCTTGGTAGTAGGCAACTACGACGGAGCGATGAACAAATATAATAAATAAATTGACCTTTGGCTGTGATGATTGGCTAACACCGTGAAGAATATTGTTTCGTAGCGGATTAAAACAACCAAAATTATTTTTGTTTATTCAGTTTCTTTTTGCATACTTTTTCTTCTCTTAAAGAAAAAGTATGAGAAAGGTAAAAAAATGAAAAGAAGATTAAAAGCGGGGACAATGGTAGGGCCATTGCCTGCGGTAATGGTATCGTGCGGAAGTATGGAAAAGCCGAACATCATCACGATTGCGTGGTGCGGAATTACGAACACAGTCCCCCCAAAAACATACATTTCGGTGCGTCCCGAAAGGCATTCTTATGGCATAATCAAGGAAAGTGGCGAGTTTGTCATCAACCTTGTCCCAAGAGAACTTGCTAAAAAGGCGGATTTTTGCGGAATGTTCACAGGAAGAAAGGTCAATAAGTTCGAAAAATGCGACCTAACGCCGATAAAATCAACCGATGTTAGCGCACCGACGATTGAAGAGTGCCCAATAAATATAGAATGTAGAGTGACAGATATAATCCCCCTCGGCTCACACGATATGTTTCTTGCCGACATTTTGAGTGTCAATGTAGACGAAAAAATGTTTGAGGGTGATAAAATTTGCATAAATAGAGCGCACTTGTGCGCATATGCTCACGGAGAGTATTACGAATTGACTAACAGGATAGGTAAGTTTGGCTTTTCGGTCAAGCGCCGATAGGCGTCAATTTTTGTTGTTGCTCCTCGCCACCAACCTTGACTATCCCAAAGATAGCCTTCGCCTGTTGGCTGTGGTGCGCCTAAAAAATTTTAGCCTATCAACCCTTGAAGCCGAGAGCCTCGGCAGGCAGGAGAAAGAAATTTATGGGGTTTTTGATTAATTTAGTTTCTTTTTGCTACTTTTTCTTCTCTTAAAGAAAAAGTAGAGAAAAAATAAAGGAGAATGAAAAAATGATTTTTGAAAATGGAGACAGAGTAGTATTTGCGGGTGACAGTGTAACGGATAGCGGAAGAAAGCGCCCATTCGGAGAAGGACTTTGGGACGGAGTTGGAAACGGCTATGTTAGAAACATTGACAGTATGCTTAGTGTTTTGTATCCCGAAAAACTAATTCATATTACAAATGTAGGATGTGGCGGAGCGACAAGTGCGGATATGCTACGCGACTGGGCGACAAATGTTGAGGCATGCAAGCCCGATTATGTATTCTTTATGATCGGCATAAACGATGTATGGCGTCACTTTGACGAACCTGCGTTTGACCATACCGAGCGCTCAATCGAATCATATAGAGCGAACATTGAGGCAGTGTGCGAAAGAACGGTAGGAAAAGTAAAAGGACTTTTCATAATCAGCCCATTCTATATGGAAGCAAATAATGATGACCCAATGAAGAAAATGACCGTAGAATACGCAAAAACAGCCGAGGAAGTGGCTAAAAAGTTCGGTGCAACATATATAAATGTTCAAGAAGATTTTGATAAACACTTGGAGCATAGATACCCCGCCTACATCTCGTGGGACAGAGTGCATCCTAACTGGGTTGGCTCAATGATTATAGCGACAAAGATAATGAAAACCATCGGTTCAAAAGGATTGTTTTAATTCTTTTGATTGTCCTAAATGTCCAAAACCTATCAAGGTTTGTTTAGGCGATTTTATACCAACAAAGAGACCTCGTTTGAGGTCTTTTTTTGTGTCACATTTTATCTTAACATCATGATATCAAAAACGCACGGCTTTGCCTTGATGAGATACAAAACTGCGTTTTGATGAGATGCACGCCAAAGGCGTGATGAGATACACTCCTTCCACGAGGAAGGAGTGATAATTTTTTGTGCATATTGCACAAAAAATGGGGGGGGGGGCTGATTTTTTGTGCAAATTGTCTTGACATATTTTGCGGTGTGTGATAATATATATTCATATAAAATTTTACGCGTGAAAAACCCACAAAGGAGAAAGAAAATGAAGAAATTATTAATCACATTTGCTTTGTGTATTGTAATGTGCGCTATTCTTGCTTTTTCGGTTAGTGCGACAGAGGTAACCGATGACGGAAGCAATATGACACTTGGCGATTGCACGATAGCAGGACTTGACGGAGTAACAATTCCGTCACCAACAAGGGGTCTTAAATACGACCTTGACAACAGCAAAATGATTGCTACGGTAGCCGGTAGAGGCACATTTACAGGTGGCGACCTTGTTATCCCATCAACCGTAACTTATGGCGGTGAGGTATACAATGTTAAAACTGTTGCACCATTTGCTTTTAATGGTTCAAACGGTGGATGGCTCACTTATAACATCTATGTTCCCGACTGTGTTACCCGTTTGGGTGGCGGTGGCGGACAGGGATGCTTTGGCAACTCTAATCTTAGAGATATCTACATCGGAAACGGTCTTACCGAGATTGAGCAAGAGGTGTTCAGCGGTTCAAGGGGTGTTACTGCGTTTGTTTTGAAATCTAAGATTACAAAAGTAGGCGTATACGCATTCAACTCTCTTACAAAGGGTAGTGACCCGTTCAAGGCATTTGAGCTTGACCTTTCAAATGTTACCCGTTTTGAAAAGGTCGCGTTTAACGGTGCGTCATTTATAAAGGGTATTGACTTTGAGTTTTCACCTAATATTGAGTATATCGGTGATGAGGCGTTTATCAGCAGTGGAATTAGCGGAACGATAATAATTCCCGAGGATGTTGCACTTGGAAGCCGTTGCTTTAACGGAACAAGCTTTGACCTCGTTGTTATCAATGTTAAGAAAGGCACAGTAAAAGAGCTTCCTAAGGAGCTTTTCTCGGGTGCAAGTGCAGGACTTAAGGTTGCTATCACTGGTAGAGCGACAACAAATTCATCGAATATTCTCTCCGGCAACAGTATGAGCATCTATATGTCAACAAAGGCTCAAATTGAGGAACTTGTTACCGCAATTTCAAAGCAATCAGGTAACGACAGACTTGATAATAGTGTAACATACTACTCATGCAATGACGGTCTTTCGTTCACTTCAACAACAAGCGGTGTGTTAAGCGAAGGTCAAACGGCAAGCGCGCACTGTTGGCCTGCCGAGACAGTTGTTCGTGAGGCAAACTGCACCTACGCAAGACGCGAGGCATATATTTGCTATGCTTGTGGTGATGAAGACATCATTTCCCAAGGAACTGAACTCGGAAATCACGAGTTTGAAACAAAAACCAAAACCCCATCATGTCAGTCAATCGGCTATACCGAATTCCACTGCACAGTATGCGACCTTCAAGAGGTTGGCGAGTTTGTAGATAAGACTGCGCACTCAAATACTGTTGAAAAATACGGCGCGAAAAACGGCTCAAGCCTTGAGGTAAGCTACTACTGCGAATACTGTAACACGCTTGACAGAAAGTCGGAGGCCAAGCGGTCTTAGGAAGACAAATTATTGTGCCAACTCCTTGGCTCACAGAACGACATGGCTAC
>JAZNJK010000117.1:0-8396 GCA_045578005.1 Eubacteriales bacterium
TGTGCCAACTCCTTGGCTCACAGAACGACATGGCTACGATCCGACTTGGGGTAAAAGCATTCATCGCACCACAAATTGCTTGTAGATAATCAACACATAACTCGCAAACACTCGCAATAATTGCAAAAACAGATGTCGAAACTGCAAGTGTTGAACAGATCGAAAATGCTTTTTTCAGTCCTTCCGATGAAAAAGAAATTTTTAAAGTGTTAAAAATGGATAAGATAAGCACCAAGGCAAGTATTGAAGAAAAACTTTTTATTACGGACGGCAAAAAAGAGAGTAAATAATCTACTGAAAAATCGAGAAAAGTTAGTTGATTTACCTCGCCATTTGATAGAGAGGAAAAATCTCCTTCAAAAATTTCCAAAGGAAGTAAATCAAGCACCGATTTAGGTAGTGATGATTTAAAATTATCAAGGTCAGTTTCAATTCCGCCAATTATTTCGGAATTTATCTCCAAAAACCCTTCATCAACCGTTTCTTTGGCATCAGACGATGTTGAAAAAATGAGGGCAAAAATTAATACTAAAAGCATTTTTTTAACACACGAAGAAATAATATGCATCAATTAATCACCCCCTCGCAAAGTGCAAGAAGTTGCTTTATTATGGGAATGGAAAGCACGATTATTTCCGCTTGTCCAAATAAATAAATTCGGTTTGCAAGCCCTTCTTCACCCGCATCCTTGCATGTATCGGCGGTAATTTGCACCGCGGTTGCAACTCCAAGAGCTTTTAATAATAGATCGAGAAATTCAAAAACTGCCGTCCCCTTTGAAATTTCATTTATATAAGATAAGACAGGAAACATTATCGCAACCGAAAAAGCACTAATTCCAATAGTTATAGCCAAGCGCACAAAGAGAGAATATTCGGCTTTTATATGCCTAAATAATATACAAAGACACAACGCACAAATTATAATGCCGTAAATTTTTATATTTTCCATTATAGCCCAAAAACCCTTGAAAGAATGTTAAAAAGTTCTTCAAGTTGAGTAACGATAAGTAACATAACGACTATAATTCCGCCGATTGATAGGAGTGTTGCTTGCTCGTCCCGTCCGCTTTTTGAAAGAATTTGACATGCTACCGATACCAAAATTCCTATTCCTGTAATTTTCAAAATCAAAGAAATATCCATTTTTACCTCTAAATGAGCAAAATTACCGCACAAGCACCGATAAACATAACTATTGCACGAAACGATTTTACATTGTTTGGATAATTTGCCTTTTTCTTTTCTACTATTTTTTCAAGTTCACTTGCCGTATATGAGCATAAGGCAATTTCTTCGGCTTTTAAACCTTTTCCAAGAGAAGAGAAAAAGCCCTCTAAAAGCGCCTTTTCCTCTTTGTCGCTATGTGCAATGTTTTCTTTAACTTTTGATAAGTCCCTATATTCATTAATTTCGGTTCTTTCCTTCAAATGCGGTTTGTATGAAGATAATATTTTATCAATAGGAGATGAAAAATAGTGTATTTGGGATTTTATGAACTTTATCAGTTCGCAATATTGCTCACATATAAGAATTTTGTGTTTTTCATTTTTCTCGTAAAAATAACAAGCACATACCGAAGCACAGAGAATTAAAATAGCACCTATTAACTTAAACATATTTTAATTCAACTTATCGAGCGAAAATTCGTATTTACAAGAGCCGTAATTTCGCCTTATTCCAAGCGCATAGTCGAAAACTCGATGTGAAAAAAGATCTTTTAATATTTCTTTGGAACACAACTCATCAAAAGAACTTGCGTGACAACTCGCAATAATTGCAACTCCTGAATTTGTCGCCTGTCCAACTGCGCTTGCTTCCTCGAATGATGAAATTTCATCACATATAATAAGTTCGGGAGTCATACTTTTTGTCGCAATTTCTATAGCCAGTCCTTTTGGATATGAAATAAAAATATCAGATGAAATCTGACTCCTATCCATAAATGGCGTAATTTCCTCTCGACTGTCAATAATGGCGTGTCTAATCGGTGGTTCGGCTTTTGAAATTAGGTAAATAAGTTCACGCAAGATGGTTGTTTTCCCAACTCCAGGTGCAGAATAGAGAAGGACGGATTTTTTAAAATCATTCTTACTTAAAAAATCGTATAAAAAATCCGCTGAATGATAAATTCTTTTTGGAAATCTTATATTAATGGAAGAAATATTCGAAATAGCCGTGATTTTTCCGTTTTCGCAAATCGCTTTACCGCAAATTCCCGCCCTTATTCCGTTGCCTAAACTTATGTATCCGTCTCGTATAGTGTTAAAATGAGCATAGATAGAGCCACCGCATAAAGAAGAAAGCAAGTTTTCGATATCTTCTTTATTAAGATATATATCGGTGTTTATATTTTTTGAATCCGCTATTAGGGAAATGAAAGAGTTTTCTCGTAATCTCAATTCGTTGATATGCGATAGTCGGCTTTCGATAAGAAAAGAAGTAAGTTTTTCACGAATATTTTTTGGAATGAAATCAATAACAAACATTATACTTTTGTCAAGGTTAGTTGGTTGAAACACTGTATAGCGCATTTTTTCGCCTCCTTTTTGTAAAATCATATTCAAAAATGAATAAAAAAAGAACAAAAGCAAAAATATCCTTGCTTTTGTTCCGGAAAAGTGTTAAACTGATTTTAGTTGCTTGGCATAGAAAGAGTGTGTATAAATCCCTTTGCATCGGCTGAACAAATATCCCCCGCAATTACGCGATTTCTATAAACAATGATATTTGCATACACCGTTCCGTCGTAATCGGGATAGTTTGTGATTTTGTATGTATATCGTTTTGCGGTTTTTTTGGAATATTTGCTAAGGTCAAGTCCTTGTTGTTTTTGAATTTCATTATAAGATGTCATTACTTTGTCAAATTCTTTGGGAATTGTGACCTCACATTCCTCGACAGGTGTTTTATCCACTGTCCAACCGTATTGTGATAAGAATTTTTCTCCGTCTTCAATGCTTTTTATATTATCAAACGATATTTTTTCGTTCATAAGTGCTATTTGTGCGGTTGTGTCGTTTGAGTATGATGGAATTAAAAATACAAGCGCTACAAGCACGATAACGGCGACTCCTATTACACCAAAGAATTTTAAGGTTGATGCTTTGAATGAATAAATGAACATTTTTAAATCTCCTTGCTTATTTTGTTTTACTACATCTTATTACAAGGGGGCAAAAAATAGAACAAAAGGTGAAAATAAATGATACTCATATTTGATAACAATTCTTATAGACTTAATGAGTTATGCAAAAAGTTTCGTTTTGCAGATCTTCCGGTAAGGGGAGCGAGTTTTGATGATTGGGAATATTATAACAAACCTCTTATAACTATTGTTATGTATCCCAACCCATCCGATGTTAAATATATAAGTGATACACTTTTCAAGCAAAACACAAGAGGAGTTTTTGTATTCAAAAAAGATATACCCGAAAAGAAGTATTGTAAAAATTACATAATTTCCTCAAACGGAGCGGAGGTTTCCGTTGAAAAAATAAAGGAAATTATCGAAAATGAATATGGTTACAATCTTAAAAGTGATTTTATCAATTACATCTTGCTTGAAGAAGGCTATGATGATATATATTTTGGTCATGCTCATATTTTATTAAAGAAGCATGAGACTAAAATAGTGAGGTTTTTGGCGTATAATTCGGGTAGAGTTTTTACAACCGATGAAATAATGGAGTATTTGCATCTTAAAATTAAGGAAGAAACATTAAAAGTATATATTTCAGTTATAAATTCAAAATGCACAGAAGCATATAGAGAAGATTTGGTTTTGAAAAAAGCCGAAGGATATTGTATAACCAGTTGTATTTTAAGAAGGGCTTTAACAAAAGACGAATATTTGAAAAAAATAAGCAAGAAATTAAAGAGAGCCAAAAGGTTTAGACCTTTTTAAAGGCTTCATTAAAATCTTGCTTATCTTGTCATTGATTATTTTCCGTGTCACCATAGGTGATATATCTTTCGGCTTGAGCGGAGAATAGTTCGTGATAAATTCCTTTTTTGTTCATAAGTTCGGAATGATTACCAATTTCGGCGATTTGACCATCTTTAAGAACGATGATAACGTTCGCTCTTGTAGCACTTGATAGTCTATGAGAAACAAAAATCGTTGTTTTATCGGCTCTTAGATTGTCAAATTGAGCGAAAATTTGTTGTTCGGCAATCGCATCAAGAGAAGCGGTAGGCTCATCCAAAATTAAAATATCAGAATCGGAATAAAATGCCCTTGCGACGGCAAGTTTTTGCCATTGACCGATTGAAAGTTCCATTCCGTCTTCTTCGAAAAATTTAGAAAGGTAAGTGTCGTATTGCCTTGGCAACTTTTGAATAAATTCGTCCGCACCGCTTTGAATAGCGGATTTTTTTATTTCTTCTTCAATTTCGCCTTTTGCAACATCACCGAAGTATATGTTTTCGTTAGCCTTGACAGCATATTTACCAAAATCTTGAAAGATAATTCCATAAAGGGAATAAAGGTCGTTAAGATCATATTCGCGAATGTCTTTACCATCAAGTAATATTACTCCCTCTGTTGGATCATAAAGTCGTGTAATAAGTTTAATAAGCGTTGTTTTTCCCGCTCCGTTAAGACCTACAAGCACCGCAGTATCTCCTGCATTAAGTTTGAAATTTATATCTTTAAGGACATATTTGTCAGTGCCAGGATATGAGAAGTAAACGTGTTTAAACTCAATTGTATGAGGTGAATGCTTTTGAACAGCGTGAGGCTTGTCGATAGTAGGAACAATTTTAGGTTGAATACCATCGAAAGCAATCATATTGTCAATAAATAATGTTCCTTCGTAAATTGTAGCGGTTGTAGCAACAAGTGTGCCGACGCAACTTATAATTGAGTTTAATGCGCCCGAGAAGAATGAGAAGTCACCAACGGTGAGTCCACCTGCCTCGGAAGAGGAAACTTTCATAGCAATATAAAGGAACATAAGGGCATTTACAAGAGCGGTTATAACTGTTGTGATAATATGCCAAACCGTTTCACGAACGGTTAGTTTTTTTAGTCCTTTATAATATTTGTCAAAAGTTGACTGAAATTTATTTGTGAAAATTTCAGACAAGTCAAAGAGTCTTATTTCTTTTGCAAGGTCCTTGTTTGTCAAAACACTTGAATAGTATTCCATTAGTCGTCTATCTTTTGAGTGGCGACGCATATAGTGGAAGTTCTTTCTTCCGTAGTAGAAACGAATTATAGCCACAGGAAGAGAGAATATTATAATCAAGAATGGAGCAAACGGATTTAGCATTATGAGCGAAACAATAAATGAAATTACAGTTATAAGAGTGCTGAGAAGAGTAAATGTAGAACTTAAAATTTGGACAGGACGGAAACTTGCTTCTCTTGATGCGTTTTCGAATTTTTCGTAAAATTCGGGCAAGTCAAACTGCGCAAGGTCCATTTCCTTCGATTTTGTTATTATCTTAACTTTTATGTGATTTACAACCTTTTCGCTTAGTATCTTTATAATCGCATTATAAACAGTTGATACAATTCCTTGTGCCAAAAGATAGATAAACTGCAAACTTATCCAAAATAGAATATTCGATTCTTGACCATTAAAGGCTAAAACAATTGCGTCCAAAAGTTGTTTTCCAATGAGCGCACCCAAAAATGGCATAACACCGTTAAATAGTGATGAAAATGCCATAGCAAAAAGGATTAGCGGACTTGTTTCCCATACAAGTTTAAATATGTAAGCATATCTTGCAAAGAAACCGCCAATCAACGATTTAAGGTATTTAGGTAATTCTTTTGCGGATTTTGGCTTTGGAGTATTATGGTTGAATCTTTTAAGGGGAGGAGGATACATAGAAAATCTCCTTTGTTTTAAATATAATTCAAGTATAACATACATTTGATAGGATTTCAAGATGTATTTTATAAGGTTTTTTGTCGTAAAAAAATATAAATTCTTCATCAAAATATGACATTTTTCTAAATGGACAGGATTTATAATTTATTTGGAGGGTAAAGATGAAGATTTATGTTGATATGCTTTTTGCAATAAATTTCAGTATGGATTTTGTTTCCTTATTTCTAACGCATAAATTATTGCACAAGCGACTGTTCAAAAAAAGAATATTGTTTTCCTCGGCGTTAGGCGGATTGTATGGTGTTTTTAGTGTGTTAGCAGATTTGACATCAATAATATCGCTCCTAATATCGGTGTTGGTGTCGTTTTTAATGTGTTTCATTTGCTTTGGCAACACAAAAGGAAAAAGATTTATAGGTGCATATGCTGTCTATTGGGGAGTGAGTGTTTGCCTTGGCGGATTTATGAGTCTTTTGTATTCCTTTTTAAATAAAGTTCTTGCCGACTATATAGAGAAGAACAGTTACACAACCGCATATAATGGTGCAAGATTTTTTATAATTTTAGCAATATCTATAATGGCATCTCTTTTGTTAACGAGAGCCTTGAATACGGAACGCAAAATAAAAGAAGCGGAAGTGAAAATTGAATATGGCGAAAAAGAGTTTATTTTAAGCGGACTTTGTGATTCCGGAAACTTGTTGGTCGAGCCAATGTCCGGTAAAGCGGTTGTGCTAATATCAAACGAAACGGTTTTGGGAAAAGAAATTGAAGCCCTTTCGGATATTTATAAAAAATACATTCCATACGACGGAATAGGAGGACACGGATTTGTAAAAGGAATAAAGCCCAAAAGCATAAAAATAAACAATGAAGAAAAATCAGCAATTATAGCACCGATGAAAAAATCCGATTTTGGCGGATATGAGGCATGTATTCCTATGATGCTGATAAATTGAGTAGGAGACTATTATGAAATTACTTGAAAAAATAAGATTGCTTATTGTCAAATTGTTTAGACCGAAGGAAGTTTTTTATGTAAACAGTGTTGAAACACTTCCGCCACCGCTTGATCCAGAAACTGAGGCTGAAATAATTGCTCAAATGGAATCCAATCCCGAAAAAGCATCGATTTTAATAGAGCATAACTTACGCCTTGTTGTATATATAGCCAAAAAATTTGAATCCACAGGGATTTTACTTGAAGATTTAACATCAGTTGGAACGATAGGACTAATAAAAGCGATACATACATATAAAGCGGATAAAAACATTAAACTTGCAACTTACGCTTCAAGATGTATTGAAAATGAAATTTTGATGCACATAAGAAAGAATGGCAATAGATATGTTGAAATCTCGATAGATGAACCGCTAAATACCGATTGGGACGGAAATGAACTTTTGTTATCCGATGTTTTAGGCACGGATGACGATATCGTGTATAAAAATATTGAAGAAGAGGAAAACAAAAAAATTATTCACGATGCACTTTCAAAATTGAATGAGCGAGAGAGAACAATAATAGACTTGCGGTATGGTTTTTTAGACGGAAATGAGAAAACGCAAAAAGAGGTTGCTGACGAACTTGGCATTTCACAATCTTATATTTCTCGCCTTGAAAAAAAGATAATTAAAAAGTTAAAAAAAGAAATTGAAGCAAAATTTTAAAAATATTTGCAAAAAGGTATTGACTTTGCATTTGATGTGTAGTATAATAAGGCGAAATTAGAGAACTTTAATGCAAAGAGGTGAAAATAATGAAAGCAGGACTTCATCCGGAATACAAGGAAGCAACAATTAAATGTGCTTGTGGAAATACCGTAACAACTAAGACCACAAAAGGTGATATCTCAGTTGAAATCTGTGCAAAGTGCCATCCTTTCTATACAGGAAAGCAAAAGTTGGTAGATGCAGGCGGACGTGTTGATAAGTTTAAGAAGCGTCTTAACGGTGTTAAATAAGAGTTAAAACTGGCAAGCGAAACGCTTGCCAGTTTGATTTTACCCAAGGAGGATATATGGACGAAAATTTAATAGATGATAGAGTAATAATGGTTTCCGTTTATCCTCAAGGTAAAATGGCGGAGGCTGATAGTTCACTTGATGAACTTGAAAGACTTGTGGATACTGCGGGAGGCACTGTTTTTGCAAGATTAACACAATGCAAAAATTCTCCTGATGTTGCTACATGTCTTGGAGAGGGAAAACTTGAAGAACTCGCTCAGTTGTGCGAGGTAAACTCAATAAAAAAAGTTGTTTTTGACTGTGAGTTGACCCCTGCCCAAATTAAAAATATTGAAAACGCAATAGATGCCGATGTTATTGATAGAAGTATGCTTATACTCGATATTTTTGCGCTTCATGCAAAAACGGGCGAGGGCAAACTCCAGGTAGAACTGGCTCTGCTGAAATACACCACTCCCAGACTTACCGGAAAAGGTCTTCAGCTTTCAAGACAGGGCGGAGGTATAGGCACCCGCGGTCCGGGCGAATCAAAGCTGGAAAGCGACAGAAGACATATCAAAAGACGGATGGATGCGCTTGAAGAAGAG